>CAZKJJ010000519.1:0-2100 GCA_964553055.1 uncultured Acidimicrobiia bacterium | reverse complement strand
CCAGCGACTGCTCGCAATTGCCGTTGACCAGGTCCAGCAGGCTTGCCTCGTCGTCAGGGGCCCACCGTGCCACGTCCAGGTCAGCTCCCAGCCGGACCGCGTCCGCAGCGACCGCAAGGAGCCGCTCGCGAACCTCTCGGGCCTGGGCCACGACCGTGCGCACCGCGTCGTCAGGAAACTCGACTGGGTCCAGCACTACCAGGGGTGCGATGGCCCGCGGGTCAAGCTGAAGCGCTCCAACCAACTCCTCTTCGGCCTCGTCCATCTCGCCCCGCATGGCATGGATCCGGGCGCGCTCGTACGCGATATCGGCGCGGAAAGGCGCGTACGCGGTTGCGGTGTGGATGTGATTGTAGGCACCGGCAAGGTCGCCGGACGCGCTCAGGGCTCGGGCGGCACCCAGATGCGCGAACGACCCTATGAGCTCGGCCCGCTGATCATCGTCCAGCGAGAACCCCAAGCTGTATCGCACGGCGCGTTCGTATGACTCACATGCTTCCTCGTACCGCCCAAGCCGAAGCGCGATGTGGCCTAGGTGCAACCACGAGATGTGGTCATACACATTGGATTCGGTGGCCGCCTTGAGGTCAACCTCCGCCTCCTCCAGCATTCCCACCTCGTACGCCCGCAGACCCCGGTCGCGCCGCTCCCGGCCGGATACCTCGAGTGGTCGCAGCAGGGCTTGCTCGATCCGTTCGAGCGTCGCATTCTCGCTTTCCGACAAGTACGCGAGTGCCGCGAACCCTCGCTCCACGCTGTCGGCCAGATCCTCGACGGCACCCGTGATCTCCATTGCGAGATTGTCGAGGGAAACGTCTAGGTGGTCAGTCTGTAACCGCCGCTGTTCGCTGCTGGTGTCCGACAGGTCCCTGCCAACCCGCTGGACCGACCGGTCGAGGTCTGAGGCGAACAAGGTCACGGAATCACGCACCGCAACCGCCTCGGCCAAGTGGGCAAGGTCTGCAGTTCCAAGCCCGACCTTCGCCCCGAAACCCGCCTGCACCGGGGAATACACGGCCCGCACGATTGGATACGACGCCAACGGCGCGGTCGTCATCCTTGTGCCTGCCCTAGCCACGTCCCCTTAGCTCACCTAGCCACTTGCCAGACTTGGCAGCAAGGGAGGGATGTCCTGTCTTCGTCTTCCCTGGAACTCGGATTCCGCCATGACTGGGAAGGGGCCTTCGCTCTGCAAGAAGCCAAAGATGACGTCAGGCCTCGGAGACCGACGGGAAGGTCCGCGATCTCGGCTGCTGCGGTTGGCTTCCCGCGATGCAACAGCCGTCGCTTCGCTCTGTGCGATGACGCAATCCCGGACCGACCTTGCCCGGGTGACGCGGTCGTCACTGCAGCCGGGCGGTGACACCGGGTGGCAGCCACAAGGCATTCGATAGCGTCAGCGCCTCAGCGTGGACGTGGGAAGCCCGCCACGGGCGCAGCACGTCCAGCACATCGTCAAGGTCTCGGTCGAGGAGGGGCTGAAGGAACGCAAGGACGTCACTGTTGGTCGTGGCCCGGTTGGTGATGTCGCTGTGCGGGCTCAGCTCGGCGGCCTCCCGCAAGATGCTCTCCGCCCCGCGGAGGTGCTCCAAGGGAGTGTCGCGGACACCGAGGTGGATCTCGGCGAATACAACACGGTTCCCGCGACCCGGCACCGCGTCCCAGTGGCACTCAACCTTGGAGTCCCACAGCGACCGTCGGCGGTCCTCACGGATCCCCAGATGCACACCGTGGTAGCTGGTTGTGCAGCGCTGGTCCCCTGACTTGAGGTCCACACCGATCCAGGCGTTTCCGTCGGAACTGCCGAGCAAGAGGTCGGCCCGATGCAGGTGCGCGACCGTTTCGGGCAGCCAGGCCGGCCGCCGGTTCGTGGATGCGGTCACCAGCGCTCGTAGCCGCTCCAGACCGTGCTGGTCTAGCACGACGCGCCGTCCCGCATGCGGGGTGAGGATCGTCGCTCCCGGTACGACGATCAGTTCGGCGTCTTCGACACGGGTGCGCAGGTGCGCGTCGGCCCGGCGGTTGTTCGGCGTGGCAATGACCCGCGGCCGGGAGAAGTCGCCCTCATAGCCGGACTCGGCCACGATGGGTGCCAGCGCG
>CAZKJJ010000518.1:0-2102 GCA_964553055.1 uncultured Acidimicrobiia bacterium | reverse complement strand
TGGCGGTGGGACATGAGCAGTATAAGTAGGGTCGAAAATGACGGTTTTAGGACCCCGCAGTAATCAAGCACCGGGCGGGCTTCACAGGCTCCCCGGTGCTTTGTGTTTTCGGGGAAAACGGCCGAAGAGGAGAATTGATCTACTGAAGGCTCGACCCCATCCGTCGGTCGTGCTAGCCAACGGCTCCATGTTTTCGAACCGCCTCTGCATGGGCAATCTCATGGGAGGAACGTAAAGATGCCCCCTGACTCGAAAAGCCGCGATCTCTTCATTGTCGACAACAGCGTTTCCGGCTGGACGGGGCTGCGCTATCTCGAGGAATGGTCCACCATCGCGCGGGCATTCGACGTTGCGACAGGCTTCTTCGAGATCGGCTCGCTGTTAGCGCTCGACGGCAAATGGCAGGCGCTCGAGAAGATCCGGATCTTGATGGGCGCGGAGACGACGCAGCGGACCCGGAAGGCCCTTCTCGAGGCGGTCCGGGAGAGAGCTACGCAGCAGCTTGACGGAAGCATCGAAGAGGAGAAGGAGGCGAACCCCTTCCTCCGTGGCGTTCCGGCGATTCTCGACGCTCTCCGGTCGGGCCAGATCGAATGTCGGGTCTACGACAAGGAGAAATTTCACGCCAAGGCGTATATCACACACGCCAAGCTCGAGGTGGTGGGTGCCCAGGCCCTGGTCGGATCGAGCAACTTTACGCGGCCGGGGCTCACCGAGAATGTCGAGCTGAACGTCCAGATTCAGGGCGCGCGCGAGGTAGCCCAGCTCCAGGAGTGGTTCGAGGCACACTGGAACAAGGCGAGCGAGGTCACCGACGCGGTCGTCGAGACCATCGCGCGCCACACGCACCTTTTCTCCCCCTTTGACGTATACGCGAAGGCGCTCCAAGAGTTCTTCAGGGGTCACGAGCTAACCGCCACGGAATGGGATGAAACCCGATCCCGGGTGTTTCCGCTCCTCGACCGCTATCAGAAGGAGGCCTACTGGGCCTTGATGAAGATCGCTCGCCAGCATGGCGGAGCGTTTCTGTGTGATAGCGTAGGCTTGGGGAAGACCTTCGTGGGGCTCATGCTCATCGAGCGACTAGTGATGCATGAGGGCAAGCGTGTCGTGCTTTTCGCGCCGAAGGCCACCACTGAGGGCGTCTGGGAGCCGCACATCCGGGATTATTTGCGGCACATCGGTGGCGTAGGCGGCAACGCCGATTTCAGCAACCTGGCGGTGTTCAATCACACCGATCTCAACCGCAAGGGCGACTTCCCCGATCGCTTTCGCCGTATCGCGGAGCTGGCGGACGCCGTGGTAGTCGACGAGGCGCACCACTTCCGGAACCCGGGGAGCAGGGGCGGCGAGGATGGCAAGGAGCCGTCGCGCTACTATCGATTCTATGACCTGCTCGAACCATCGCTACGCCCCAAGACGGTTTTCCTGCTCACCGCGACGCCGATTAACAACCGGTTGGCCGACTTTCGGCACATGGCCGAGCTATTTACCCGACGAGATGAGGCCTACTTTGCGCGTACACTCGGCGTAAACAACCTCCGCGCTCACTTTAACACCCTTGAGAAGACGCTGCGGAGCCGGGTGGGTGGGGACGCCGTCGATCTCGCCGAGCACATGACAGAGGTGCAGGAAGTCCTGGCCACCGACGAGCTCTTCCGCCAACTCGTCGTGCAGCGAAGCCGCGCCTACGCGCGGGCGAGCCAAATCCGGGAGACGGGGAACGCGGCCGCGTTCCCAGACCGGAAGGCCCCGCAGGTGGCGGAGTACTCGATCCGGAAGACCTACGGCCGGCTATTGGATATGTTCGAGGAGGCCTTCCGGAAGGAGAAGCCGCTCTTCACGCTGCCGATTTACTACCCCCTGGCCTGGTACAAGGGGGACGACACGACAATCGATCCCTTCGAGGAGAACCGCCAAAAGCAGGTCGTCGGGCTGATTCGAACACAGTTCCTCAAGCGGTTCGAGAGCTCCGTGGCCGCCTTCGAGATTTCCTGCGATCGGCTGATGAAGAAGCTCTTTGAGTTCCTTGATGCGAACAGCGAGACCGACGCCGAGAGGAAACGCCTTGAGCGTTGGAAGACTCAGAATGCCGAGATCCT
>CAZKJJ010000517.1:0-2105 GCA_964553055.1 uncultured Acidimicrobiia bacterium | reverse complement strand
CCGCGCGCGGGGCGCGATGCACGTGCAGCAAGTGTCGATCCGTCCCCGAGCGGTGTCGTTAGGTTCGTGGTGGCGGGCGCCCCGACCCTCGCCCTCGAGGCTAGTCACGGGTGGGACAGCGGACGGGGCGGCGCCCTCCCCGCCGCCGCGCCTTCACCCCGGCCAGCCTCTGCGCAGGCCAGCCTGCCCCGCCGGGTGCCCTTGCGCCCCGCCCCGTTGCCGCGCCCTCGCGATTCCCCCCCGCGCATGGCCGTCCCGCGGCGCGGCGGCGGGGATGAGATCGTCCTCGATCGTCTTACTGTCGGCGGCCCCCGCCGTAGTGGACGGAGCGCGTTGCGCCACTGGCAGGCGATCCAGGATGCGGGTGGGGAGCGACGCTCGGTGCGACGCCATCTGCGTCGCATGCTGCGTACCAGAGTCCGACGGCGTGATGCCGTGCGAGTCGTACGTGGGAGATGAGCACACGAGCGAGTTCGCGATCAACCCAACCGATATGACTCCCGAAATCCAACGTGGCCACGCGGACCATTCGATCGCCCCAGATCCATCCGGGTGACGGCAAACCTGCTGACGCCCAGTTCGGCACGCCGGGGCGACTGCGACCATCTGCAGCCGTCTTCCTCGTCGTGAGCCCGACGCACCGCCACTGGCCTCCGTTGCTGATCACTCGCACCACGGGGCGCGACTTGCCACTGCTGGATCGGTCCTCGACGGCATTGGACACCATCGCCCAGACGATCTCCCCGATGAGGTCAGCGACACCATCGTGGCTCAAGTGGACTCCTTCCCCCCGGTCGAGTGCAAGTGTCGCCCTCAGAAGGGTTCGCCCTCGTTCTCCGCAAGGCGCTCGTCGTTCGGGAAGACCGTCCAGTAGTGCCACGCATGTGGTGCGTCCAGCAGTCTCGTCGCCCGCGGAAACCGCGTGTAGGGCACAGCTGTGAACCACTTGCTGTCGAGTCGCGCGATGCCGGCCGTGTCCAACCAGCGCATCGCCAGTTCGCGTTCTGACCGTGGCATCTGGCCGTGGTCAGGCTCGGCTGCGACTACTGAGGAAGCATGGTTCGCGGCATCGAGAGCCGTCGCATCGAGACGCCCGTACGTGTCTTGTGCCTGCGCTGGCCACAGGCCGAGCGAGTGAGCGACCAGGCGGTGCATCGTCGGCGTGGGACGCCACCGCCATCCAAAGGGTGCCGGATGGAGATCGCACCACGCCGCATGGCCCAGCGAGTCCCAGATCCTTCGCGCGGTCAAGGCAACGGGATGGTCGTCCATCTCGTTCCCCCATGCCGCCATCGCGATGGCGTGCTCGACCATGCGCAGCGTGTCGCCGTCCGAGCCGTCGTCGTCCCAGTTGGTGCGGGGAGGCTCGGGTGCCAGTGGCCGTTTGTGACCTTCACCCGTATCGCGGGACAGGGCGGCCTGGTCTGTGTCAGCGTCGGAGCCGTACCAGATGTCATCGTTCTGAACGACAGCTGGATCTCCCGAGAACATCTGTGGGTCGGAGAGAGCCGGATCTGGCAGGTAGCGCTTCGCCCACCCAGTGATGCTGGGTCCGTCCAGCGACTCAGGGAGGATCACCTCGAGGCCTTCAGAAGCGGGGGACACTCGAAAGCCCGCTTCGTGAAGACGGTCCGCCCAGCGGCCGAGCCAGCCGACTGCGTCTCTCGCGGGGAGTTGCACACCCTCCCGAAACATCTCGTTGGCCACGTCGTATGGGTTGGTGAGCGGCACGGCCCAACCCTCATGAGTGTGGGTGCATCCCGCCGCAGCGAGGCCGGTCGCCAGTGCCGCTGACTCGCTGCCGACAACGGCCCACTGTCCGCCCGATCGCCGCCATGTCACCGGCTCCTCGGACGTGGAGAGCCATCGGGCCACGGCGCGGGCGAAGACCGAGGCGAAGTCCTGGGGATCTTCCGGAACCCAAGGTCCCGTCAGCCGCAATGGGCCATGCAGGGGTACGTGAGCGAACTCGTTGGGTAGTCGGAACTCCGCGCCAGGCACGATTCTCTACCTTCCGTTGTCTGATCAATTGGGTGAGCCGACCCTCAGTCGACCTTCTTCCTGATCTTGGGTGGGCCCGAAGCCGGTCGGCCTCACCCGCGCAA
>CAZKJJ010000516.1:0-2110 GCA_964553055.1 uncultured Acidimicrobiia bacterium | reverse complement strand
GTGGTCCGACCGCTTGCCGGACTTTTGGTTGCGGCTGGTCTTCTCACCGGCGCCGTCGCCTGGTTCGGCCTTCAACAATCTCTGAAGTGGGCTCTGGGGACCCTGACGGTGGTCAGCCTGGCGGTGCTCCCGTACTGGTGGATCGCAGTGGCCCCGTACCGTGAGGCGGGAATCCGCCTCACACTGCGCGATGTCCCTCCGTTCATGTGGCTCCCGACGATCCTCATGCCTGTGGCCAGTGTCATCGGGTGGATTGGTCATCTCCGTGCCTAGCCCGAGGGTGTCTCAAGTGCTCTGGACGACCTTGGATCAAGGGCATCCCTTGGCTCTGTTGGGTCCTCCGCGGCGTACGGTCATGCTCGACCTGCTGTCGACAGCACCCCGCGAGGTACTGCTCGAGGGGATGTGCCCCTTCCCGACGTAATCCGCGAGTCCGCAGACTGAGCACGGCGGGCGTCAGGAGCCTGCCCCGATCGGCCCCGATCACAGCGTGTCTCGGACCGGCGCCCAGGTGTCTAGGGGAGGTGGGCTGTGATGAAGGTAGCTCTCTCCTCCACGGAGGTCCTGGGGAGCTCGATCATGTGGTAGCCAAACCGCTCGTAGGCGGAGATCACTTCCGAGTAGAACGCCTGTGCCTGGCGGTACGTCGCCTGTCGCAGATCGTCGGTCTCGTAGATCTCTCTCCACGGCGGGGCGACGAACACAGGTGTCTCGTAGCGATAGGCGGCAGCGACTCGGATCGCTGGTTGGGGATCGATCCCGTACGAAGCCGCGTACGCAATGCAATCAGGCAGCCCCCGGTCGAAGACTGTCACCGCGGCCTCGGGCGCCGATTGGTAGTTCTCGACGGACCGTGTCACGAGTCGTTCAATGAACAGCTCGGGTCGGCGGTCGAGTGTCCGTTCACCCGGAGCGATGCCGTCTTCGGCAATCAACTCCCGCGCTGGTTCTGGCATGGTCTCCATCGTGCGTTTGAGCACAGAGATGACGCTCGTCTTCCCAGTGCCCAGTCCGCCCGTGATGACATATCGAGGCATCGAACTTCACGCTAGAGGGCATGCCCGCCTCACTCGGGCGGCGGGCGTAGAAGTCCTGACTCCTCGGTCAACCTCGCGGCTCCCCGTCGTGAAGGGAGTCGACGCCGAGCGGCTCCAAGCGCGCTCGTAGCATCTGTTCAGCTTGCGAGGTTGGCTGACACCTGGAGGGCTCCCCCGTCGTCGCGAAGCTCGAGGACCGTCCCTCTGATCGTCCAGGTTGTCGCGGCCTCGAGAGCAGCAAGATACAGGGATTCCTGTTCCATCACATCCGCCTCACAGGCACGCAGAGTCGACGTCAACGGACCGATCGAGATCTCGTCGTCCGTCGTCTCATACGGGCCGGAGTACTCGTTGCATCCTCCTGATCCGGCCACGTTGCCAGCGTCGTCGAAGGCGAGCGTGATCTCCGTTCCAGCCGCTACGGTCACGACGGCCTCGTTGCCGTTGTTGTAGGAGATCACGTCCCAGGCGGTCCCGGCCAGTTGGGCCTCGAAACGGTCAAAGCTGATCAGAGAAGCACCGTTGGGTCCGTTGAGCAGCAGGGCGTCGCCTTCTATGGAGTAGGTCGCGGCCGCTTGGAGCGCCGTCGTGTATGCGGTCTCGAAGGCCATCAGAGGCTCTGTACATGCCTTGAGGGTGCCTGCGAGTGGACCGATCGAGATCGTGTCGCCATCCGTCTCGTACGGTCCCGTGTAGTCGTTGCAGCCTGTCAGAACGGAGACCAGTGCGGCATCGACGAACTCGAGACCTGCCACCACCCCGGCAGGAATCTCGAACCCGGCGAGCGAATCCATTGTCCAGGCCGTCTCTGCCAACGACTCCGAGGAGGAGCACGCCCCTGTCAGTACCGCGCTGCAGAGCACCGCCACGAGCCGAGAACGACGCTGCATGTTCGATTCCTCCACGATGAGCGCCGGCGAATCTAGTCGGTCGGTCGAGCCAGTCCGCCAGAGACGACGGGAAGCCCGTCCAGGCTGTTCGTGTTCGAACTTGGACCGCGGTAACTTGAATCGGCCGCCCGGGGAGGTAGCTCAGTCTGGCAGAGCGCCTGGTTTGCATCCAGGAGGCCGTCG
>CAZKJJ010000515.1:0-2114 GCA_964553055.1 uncultured Acidimicrobiia bacterium | reverse complement strand
AGACGAGCTTGAGCGTGCCAAGGTTGTCTCGACCCGAGTTCTGGGCACGCTCGCCAGTGTCGACCCAGGCCATGAGTTCTCCCATCGTCGCAGCAAACGACGCGGGCATGCCGGTGTTTTCGAGCAGGGGCGCCACCCAGCTATCGCCAGTGATCTCGGGACACCGGTACGCCAACGACTCTCGCTCGAGCACGAGGCCCTCGAAGAGGTACCACGTGTTGCCATGTGCAGTACCCGTCGTGCCATCGAGGCGAAAGCGGCTATACCAGTCGCGCTGGTCGTCGAGAGCGTTGTGATCCACCTTAACTAGGCCGAGCCGATCGTCTTGATACTCCAAGAGGGCGGTCGTCCACGTCTCGCCGACGACTTGTTGGGCTGGATGCCGAAGCCATCGACAGTACACGCTCTCGGGATCCCCGAGGAGAATGCGAAGGGCATCGAAGTAGTGAAGGCTGTGGTACATGATGTCGAGCCGCTCGAGGGGCACGAGCCAGTCGCCGTATAGGTGCCAGTGCGTGGTGACGTTCACCTGAAATTCGGCGCTCCGCGGCTCCCCGAGCCAGCCAGCTGCCAGTAGTCCCCGGAGTACCCGCCAGGCACCTCCGTACCGCATGTTCTGGTTTACACAGAGGGCGACGCTGGCGGCTTCGGCCGCCTCGACCATTTTGACCGCGGGATCCAGCTCTTCCGCGAAGGGCTTCTGGCAAAGGACGTGCTTGCCGGCGTCGATCGCGCTGAGCGCGATCAGCGGCTGGTTCGCAGCCGGAACGGCAATGTCGATGATGTTTACTTCCGACAGCCCCAGTAGCTCGTCGAGCGTCGAGCAGACACGTGGGACTCCGAACCGTTCGGCGACCTCCCTTGCTTTGTTCCGCTCGAGATCGAAGAGTGCTTCTACCCGGTAGCCGGCCTCGCGGTATGCCGGCAGGTGACCGTCCTGGACTATCCAACCAGTTCCGACGATGCCGATTCCGTGCTCTGAAGGGTCGGCCGGACGCGGCGACTCAAGTGCCGGCGCGAGTGGATCGATTTCGTTCACCCCTCGTCGCGCGACTCGATCTCGACCCAGAAGGTTCGCTCCTCGCCACCGGAGAGCGACGTCGCTGTTCCAGCATCGATTGCAGCCCCGAGGTCGAACGTGTGGCTCGTTGACGTCTCGAGTTGAAGCTCGAGGTCGATTGGGTCGAAGCCCGAGATCGTCACCACCCAGAGATGCTCAAGGTACGAAGCGTCCCAGGAGAGCCTCGTCTGCGAGGCCCCATCGGACGCGCCTACTGACGCCTCTCCGATACCAGACGCGAACCGGAGCTCGAACATCGACTCGTGCGGTTCGACGGTAAGCGCTTCTTCCTGATCTTCCGGACCAAGCGTGGTGTCCTTCGGCAACCTGCCGGAGTATTCGGGGTCAGTACGGAGCTCGGTGGACGGCAGCGAGATCTTCCACCCAGGCTGGACGGCGAGCATTGGATGACTCGACCAGAGAAATGGGCCAGTGTCCGCGTTGGCACGGATTGTCGTCTCCTGCCGGAGGCCGCGCCTCCCCTCCGCAAGGAGCGAATAGCGTTGGCGCACCTCTACGTCCGGAGTCGGAAGTGTCGCCTGAAGGACAGCCTCGGTCCGAGAGCTGGAGACGACCTCGAAGTCCGAGGACCAGAGAAGCCCGTGGTCTGGATAGTCGCCCCACGGATGGTCGTTTGGAAAGACGTTGTCCCAACCACCGACGACTCCGCTCATATAGTCGTCCCTCGGCCACTGCTCTTCGCCAGATCCTTGCCAGAAGAGCTCACGCCCAGACGTCAGGTCGACCAGACTCTGGGCTCGAGCTCCGCGATCGGGTCGAATCTCCGCCCGAGATCCGCTGGCCTCGAGCGTTATCGCGGCCACGCGCGTTTCGTCCTCTGTGGCACCGGCACGGTCCATCGGGAACCTCCTAGGTCTTGGTCGATCCTCACGTCTGGGTCTCGAGTTCGCGGGTCACGGAGCGCTCGCGAACGATGTCCGCTGCCTTCTCACCGATCATCATGGCGGTTACCGCAGGGTTCACGCCGACATGGGTCGGGAAGATCGAGGCGTCAGCCACCCGGAGCCTTTGCACGCCCTTGACCCGAAGATCG
>CAZKJJ010000514.1:0-2115 GCA_964553055.1 uncultured Acidimicrobiia bacterium | reverse complement strand
GGGGGTTGCGGCTGGCGCTCTGGTGGTCGATCGAGATGGCAGGTGACAGCCCCTCGATGAAGTCGACGTCAGGCTTGTCCATCTGACCGAGGAACTGCCTGGCGTATGCAGAGAGGCTCTCGACGTAGCGGCGCTGCCCCTCGGCGTAGATGGTGTCGAACGCAAGCGAGGACTTGCCTGATCCCGAAAGGCCTGAGAACACGATGAGACGGTCCCGAGGGAGCTCGAGCGAGATGTTCTTGAGGTTGTGCTCGCGGGCGCCGCGAATGGTGATGGTGTCGCTGGACATGGAGGCTGCGTCGTCGGCCCGCCAGTGTACCTGTCCCCCCTGCCCGAACGTGTGTTCGTTTCGATGGGGTTCAGACCCGGTGAACGCGCGCCGATCTACGGAACATGGCCTCAGGCCGCCAGCAGGCACCCCAGGACGCTCGGCTCACCGCCGACCCCCTCGGCGACGCCTCAGGGCCGCTGGGTAGGACACGCCTTGGCAGCCGCCTCGCACGAGCATCCTCGCTCCAGCTGTTCCTCCTGACCGCCTTCGTCCTCCTTCCTATCTACCTCGCGACCAACACCACGGACGAGCATCAGAGCAGGGATGCAATCTCGAACGCTCTCCCTGCCTGGCAGCTGGCAACCCAGCACCGCCTCGACCTCGAGGGCTGGGAGGTGCCCTGGCTCACCTACTCCGTGGAAGGCGAGGTCGTTCACATCTGGTACGTCGAAACAGGCGACAGGGTGGCGACCCGACCCCCGCCAGGCGCTCAGGTGTTCGCGGTTCCCTTCTACGTGATGCTTCGCTCAAGTCCGCAACAGCCCGATCTCGGTCCGGCTGCCGTCGCTGCCTCAGTCGCCGCCGCCCTCGCCATGGGGCTGCTCGCGGCCGTGATCCGGAAGATGACAGACGGAGCTTCAGCCTTCTCCGCGGCACTGGTGGCCGGCCTCGCCACGCCCGTCTGGTCGGTGGCGTCGGACGCCCTATGGCAGCACGGTCCTGCGATGCTCTGGGCAGGGCTGGCTCTGGTCGGGCTGGCGTTCGACAGGAACGCCCTTTCGGGGATCGGGTTTGCGCTCGCGATCTTCACGAGGCCGCTGACCGCGGTGATCGCAGCCGTCTCTGGAGTGTTGACGGCAGTTCGTCGCCGCTCATGGCGCCCCCTGGTCGTCATGGGTGCCCTGTCGTTTCTGGGTGCTGCCGCACTCATCGCCTACAACAGCGCGGTGTTCGGAACGCTGTCGCCCACGGGAGGCTACGGCACCTACCCGTACGAGCACCTCGCGGGAATGGGATTGCTTCGATACCTTCGCAACCTCGTTGGCCTCTTGGCGGATGGAAGTCGTGGGCTGGCGGTGGTGACCCCGTTTCTCATCATGCTGATCCCGGGTCTGAGGGCGGCATGGAGGGCTGCGCCGGGATGGGTCCGCGTTGCCGCCATCGGCGGCTTGGCTTACATGGCGATCCAGCTGCGGGTCAACGACTTCAGCGGGGGCACCCACTTCTTCGGGTACCGCCTTCCGCTCGAGATGCTCGTGATGGCCGTGCCGCTCCTGTACCTCTGCTACCGCGAGTGGACTCGCCGTGTTCCTTACCGGCGGGTCGTGTTCTGGGCCTTCGTGGCCGTCTCGGTCGGGGCCCAGGTCTTCGGTGCGGCCTTCCAGCAGGTCGGGCCCGCCGTCTGAGCCCTGCTAGCGGGTCGCCTCGCTCATCTCCCTGAGCTCCCGCTTCAGCTCGCCGATCTCGTCCCGAAGCCTGGCCGCGTACTCGAAGCGGAGCTCCTTGGCCGCCTCGTGCATCTCCTCCTCGAGGCTCTGGATGAGCCTGACCAGGTCTTCATCTGGCAGATCCAGCGGCTTCCGGTCGACGACCTCGCGTCTCCTCCTGGCAGGTCCGGGCTCCGCAGAAGACTGCACCAACTCGAGGATGTCGGACACTCGCTTGCGGATCGTCTGAGGATCGATCCCGTGCTCGGCGTTGAACTCACGTTGGAGCATCCTCCTCCTGTTGGTCTCGGAGATCGCCCGTCTCATCGAGTCGGTCACGTCGTCCGCGTACATGATCACCTGACCGTCGACGTTCCTCGCTGCCCTTCCTATCGTCTGGATGAGGCTCGTCTCGGA
>CAZKJJ010000513.1:0-2115 GCA_964553055.1 uncultured Acidimicrobiia bacterium | reverse complement strand
GGTGGTCGATGACACGAGGATCCCCTTCCTCAGCGCAGGCCAGCCAGGCGAGGTCGACTGGACGGACCTCGGTGTGGACATCGTGGTGCAGGCAACCAGAAGGCATCGCACCTCGGCCTGGTGCCTGCGGCACCTGGAAGCGGGGGCCAGCTACGTCGTGCTCGCCTCAGTGCCCGAGCAGTTCGACGACCTCCCCGTCGTGTTGTGGGGCATCAACGAGGCTCTCATCGCACACGACAGACCGATCGTCGCCCTCGGTTCCAACACGTCGAACGCGGTCGCCCCGATCCTCCAGATCCTCGACCAGCAATTCGGCATCGAAAGCGTGTTCTTCACCACCGTCCACGGATTCACCAACCAGCAGCGCCTGGCGGACGTGCCGAGCGGCCAGTTCCGCGGCTCGCGGTCTGCAGCACAGAACATCATCCCTGCCGAGACGGACTCCCCGCACATCCTCTCCCATGTGATGCCAGCACTCGCTGGCAAGCTGCAGGCGATGGCCCTCAACGTCCCAGTCCATGAGGGCTCCACCGTCGATCTCGTGACCTTCCTCCGCAAGCCGACCACCCGTGAGGAGATCAACAGGGCAGTCGAGGATGCCGTGGCCGAGCGCTTCAGGGACATCATCGAGTACACGGTCGACCCGATCGTCTCGAGCGATGTCATAGGGCCCCACTCCGGGATCTTCGACAGCCTGGCGACGATGGTCGTGACCGAGACGATGGCAAAGTGTCTCGTCTGGTTCGACAACGGCGTCGGATACGCAGCCAGGGTGATCGACACGGCCGCCCGCTACGCAGGTCTGGAGCCATCGTGACCGCCCGCGTCGCCATCAACGGCTTCGGCAGGATCGGCAGGT
This sequence comes from uncultured Acidimicrobiia bacterium, assembly GCA_964553055.1. Lineage (GTDB taxonomy): Bacteria > Actinomycetota > Acidimicrobiia > Spongiisociales > CAZKJJ01 > CAZKJJ01. The sequence continues at coordinate 1,256 of CAZKJJ010000513.1, read as the reverse complement.
CGGTCTTCCGCATCATCACTCGCAGGCCGGACGCCGGCATCACAGTGGCAGCCATCAACGACCTGTCAGACGACGACGAGCTCGCCTACCTGCTCCGCTTCGACACGGTGATGGGGCCCTTCCCCGGCCGGGTGACCGTCGAGGACGGCGTCATGGAGGCAGGGTCGCAGCGGGTCAGGATGCTTGCCGAGCCTGACCCTTCCCTGCTCCCGTGGGCCGAGCTGGGAGTCGACGTTGTCATCGAGTCGACAGGGGTCTTCAGAACCAGGGCAGCGTTGGAGCAGCACCTCCAGGCAGGCGCCAAGCGCGTCATCCTCACCGTCCCTCCGAAGGACGAGGTGGACGAGATGGTCGTCCTCGGCGTCAACGACGACAGTCTCGACGCCAAGGACATCATCGTCTCCAACGCCTCGTGCACGACCAACTGTCTCGCCCCGCTCGCCAAGATCCTGGAAGACTCGTTCGGCATCAGACGCGGACTGATGACGACCTGCCATGCCTTCACCAACGACCAGCGCCTGGCGGATGTGCCGCACAAAGACCTGAGGCGTAGCAGAGCGGCCACCGTGAACATCATCCCGACCACGACGGGCGCGGCCACGGCGGTGGGCAAGGTCCTGCCAGAGCTGGAAGGCAGGCTGGACGGGATCGCCATCAGGGTCCCGGTCCCTGACGGGTCGATCGTCGACTTCGTCGCCCAACTCGAAAGGGAAGTGGACACGGCAGAGGTCAACAGTGCGGTCAAGGCTGCCGCCGCGGGCCCGATGGCAGGAGTCGTGCTCTACTCGGAGGATCCGCTCGTCTCGAGCGATGTCATAGGCAATCCTCACTCGTGCGTGTTCGACGCTCCTTCGACCCAGGTCCATGGGGACATCGTGCGGGTCGTGGCCTGGTACGACAACGAGTGGGGCTACTCCAACCGGGTCGTGGATCTGGTGGAGCGTCTGGCGCTCTTCGCCGATTAGAGGGCCTGCCTGGGACAACCGCCGCGCTGGCTAGGCCGCGCCTGCTTGCCTGCTCTGCAGCGCTCTCCAGACCTTCTCGGGGGTCAGCGGTACCTGAAGGTCCTCGGTCCCTACGGCGTCGATCACCGCGTTGAGGACAGCAGCCGTCGACCCGATGGTGCCCAGCTCGCCGACCTGGGGGTCCGGGCGCACACCCACGCCACGGTCGGGTTCGCCGGCAAGGACGAGGGCAGGGCCCACCTGGCGATGCTGCAGCAGCGGATCGCCGACCTGCAGGAGGACCTGTGGGCC
>CAZKJJ010000512.1:0-2117 GCA_964553055.1 uncultured Acidimicrobiia bacterium | reverse complement strand
AGGACCTCAGTGTCTGGAGGTGCTTCGGGATGAGCCTTGTGGGCCTCGTGTGGAGCGCCACGCACGGGGACCATCAGTCTGGCGTTGGCGGCGGGCGATCAGAAACCTCCCTGACCAGGGTGTTTGGTGGAGCTGACGGGATATGAACCCGTGACCCCATCGTTGCGAAAGATGCGGTCAAAACCCTCTGACCAGGGGAAATGGCCTCCAGTGGCGGCTCGTGGGGCAGCTGTGGGACGAGCGACGCGAGACCCAGTGAGGCATCGTGAGAGAGCTGGCGAGACTGGTGTGGCGCTAGGTGAGGCGATGGCCCGGCATGGCATCCCAGATCAGATACTGACCGACAACGTGGGATGCCGGAGTTGCCCTCCACCACCCTGTAATCCATCAAGACGTGGCTGGCGTAGATGTATAACCCGGCGGGCCGCGGTGTAGACGAGCCGAAGTCAGCTGGGTGAGTTCGTTCCTAGCCGGGTCGTCGAGGCAGTGGTACACGGCATAGACCTCACCGACGCACTTGGCCGCGATCGAATGGCATCGGACGAGGCGGTCGCGATCACCGCGAATATCCTCGACGATCTGCTGGCTCGTCGAACGGTTGCCGGACGGCCTCCCGACCTCGAAGACGATGACTGGTCATGGGTTCGCGCCGCCTCCGGTCGTGGCGATCACGACGACCCCAGACTGCCTCTGATCGGTTGAGGTCCACGGAGCATTCTGTCCAACGACAAATCCCGGAAACCACACATCCTGTGAGCTCTCGGTGGAGCGTCGACAGATGGATGGCAGTCGATTGTCACGTTCACACGTTGGTGTCGCCGGACAGCGATGCCGATCTCGGCGCTTACTGCGCTCGGGCAGAATCGATCGGTCTGGAGTTGCTGGTCGTGACCGACCACATCGACTTCGATCCACGAGACCCCGCATCTCACAGCGCTTCCTTTCGTCGGCGCCTCGATCAGTTGGAGGGGGTCCGCCAACGCTATGGCAGCCGCGTGGGACTCGCCATAGGAGTCGAGGTGTCCTATGAGAGCCGATTCGAGGAGCGAATCCGTCAGTACCTCCGGGCCAGTGACTACGACTTCGTACTGGGCTCGGTACACGATGGATTCGGCACACCATTCCACCCTGATCGGATCCGATCCACAGCGACGAGATCGGGTCCTGTCGGGGTTCTCGAAGCCGTGGTAGCCGAGTCCACCGCCGCGGTGAGGTCCGGCTTGTTCGACGCGATAGCCCATCTGGATCGTGCGAGGTCTTGGACGAGGCGGGTCGGAGCCGAGGTGCGTCCAGATGAACTGGTCGAGATCTTCGAGCCATGCTTGAAGGAGATGGTTGATACAGGTGTCGCACTCGAGATCAACACCGGCGAGAAGCCACGCGAACCCAGCCCGACCTACCCCCTTTTCGAGTTGGTCGACGCCTTCCGCGTCGCCGGCGGCACCTACCTGACAATCGGCTCCGACTCCCATCACGTCGCCAACCTTGGCTACGACGCAGAGCGTCTCAGCGGGCTGGGGCTCGAGTCATTTGAGCCAACGCCCAAGATCCGGGCGCTCCTGGGCGGAACGCGCGATTCGGGCCTCAGACCATCCGGCCGAACAAGGCCAGAGTCTCGGACGCCGCATCGGACCACCTGAACCGGCCGGCAAATCGGGGCCCCGCGTCGCGCAGTCTGTCGACGGTTTCTCGATCCTCCAGGATGTCACCTGCGGCTCGTGCCCAGTCTTCGGGAGCGTGAGTGCTCAGACGCAGACCGCCTGATCCATCACCAACAGTGGTCATCAAGCCGCTTACTGAAGAAGCGAGCACCGGAGCCCCACATGCCTGAGCCTCGAGAGCAACGAATCCAAACGTCTCGCGCCGGGAAGGCACGAGGACTAGGGCCGCCCTCCGGAATATGGATGCCAGCCTCGCCTGGTGGACCTTTCCGAGAAAGACGACATCTGTGACCCTCGAGCCGCTTACGCTACGCCGACGGGTGCCGGAGGAATCGAAAGGCTCCCGCGGCCCACCCGCCACGACCATCCTCACTCCGCCCAAAGATCGTGCCAATAGCTCGAAGGCTCGAAGCGCAACATCCACACCCTTCGATCTCGTGAGTCGGCCCGCGAATA
>CAZKJJ010000511.1:0-2117 GCA_964553055.1 uncultured Acidimicrobiia bacterium | reverse complement strand
GCCAGGGCGCAACGTGGTCGCGGATCGTGCTGACCGCAAAAATCGGGATCCGGATATCACCCAAGGAGACAGGTCGCCCGTCGACCTCATACCGGCTTTTGGCGAGCTCGTTATTGAGAAAGAGGCGCCGGAGATACTCGGAATGCATGCGGCAGGGCAGGCGGGTCGCATCTGCGTTCCAGGCCATGAGGTCGATCATCGGCCGCCGCTCGCCCAATAGGTAGGTTTGCTCCATTACCGACCAGATCAGGTCGTTCGAGCGAAGGAGCTGGAAGACGCCTGCCATCTGCCGTGGGTCGAGGTATCCCTGTTCGGCCATGATGTCCTCAAGGAAGCTTACCTGCGCTTCATCGATGAACAGCATCAGTTCGCCGGCCTCCGTGAAGTCTGTCTGGGCTGCGAGGAGAGTGAGGCTCTTGAGACGATCGTCTCCGTTCTGTGCCATTGCCGCGGCGGCGATGGCGAGAAGCGTACCGCCAAGGCAATAGCCGACGGCGTTGATTTGCCGCCCTGGAACTATGGCGGCGACCGCATCCAGCGCGGCCATAACCCCGAGCCTGCGGTAATCCTCCATGCCGAGGTCACGATCTTTGCTGGTTGGATTCTTCCACGAGGCCATGAAGACCGTGTGTCCCTTGCCAACCAGGTATTTCACCAGCGAGTTCTCTGGCGACAAATCGAGGATGTAGTATTTCATGATCCAGGCCGGGAAGATCAGGACAGGCTCGGCGTAAACTTTGTCGGTCGTCGGCTCGTATTGGATCAGTTCGATCAATCGGTTACGGAAGACGACCTTGCCAGGGGTGACCGCAACGTCACGGCCAACCTGGAAGTTATCGACGCCGACAGGCTTGGCACCAGTCACAAAGCGATACCAGTCCTCCCAGAAGTTGACTGCACCGCGAACAAAGTTCATCCGGCCCTGCCTGATCGTCGCCTCGATGACTTCGGGATTGGTAAGAGGAAAGTTCGCGGGAGAGACAATGTCGAGGAGCTGGCGCGCGACAAAAGAGACAACATTCTCGTGGTGTTTCGAAACGCCTTCGACCCCGGTCGTGGCGTTGTGCCACCATTGCTGTGTCAGGAGGAAGCTTTGATAGATCGCTGCGAAGGGCTGTTTCCGCCAAGACTCGCCGGCAAAGCGTTTGTCCTGCGGTAGAGGCTCGATGCAGACCGTGCAGCGGGGGTCGGCACAAGCGCGCAAGCAGTATCCTAGGTAGCGACCCCACTTCCGTGTGGCCTTCTCGACAAGTTCACGCTGCTTATCAGGTGAGAAGAGCAGGTGCTGTGCCCAATCAGTATAAGCCAGCATCAACGCCAGCGGCGAAATCCCGGCCGTCACTTTGGCGGTGACGGCGTGGAGGGGACGATCGAGGGAGATTGGACACCTCTCCTCAGGAGCCATTGCCGTCTTCATCAGCGATGGTGATCGTTCCGACTGCTCACCAAGGTAAAAATTCCGTCTGGACGATTTCCCGTTCGAAAGGGAAATCTCTTGTAAACTCGCCGTTGGCTGTGCTCCGGACATTGCGCTCTTCAAAGCGTCGTTCTCGACTCCAAGCCAAGCCTATTCATCACATCCTCCTCCCATCGCCTTGAGGCTACTGGCCGTCGTGGCCGCTCATATTGTGAGCGTTGTCCATCATTCTGTGATTGCCGTTACCTGTCATGCCCTGGCCGTGGTCACCATCGTTCATCATACCTTGACCGTGGTCGTTACCCATCGTGCCCGTGCCCAGGTCGCCCGTCGTGTGCTGATTACCTTGGGCCAAGGCCGGCGACGCAGCGATTGTCAGCGCCAAACCGGTCGCCACTAAGAACGTTCTCGACTTTCTCATCGCATCCTCCTTATCGTTCGCGGTTGAACCTTCGCCGCCAGGAGACCTTCGATTTTCACTTTGTCTGAGGAGGCGGCTAATAGAACAAGCAGAGACGCTCCGGATGATCAGTTTCACGTTAGCTTCTGATCCATGACGGACTCATCGGATACATCAATACGCATCAGAACACACGCCTGAGCATGACGCCCCGAGGTAGTGCTACCTGTTCGACATGGGCCGTGTTCCCTCGGAGCCCTCGGTAGGATGCATCCGTTCATGCATCGACCCCATTAGGGA
>CAZKJJ010000510.1:0-2121 GCA_964553055.1 uncultured Acidimicrobiia bacterium | reverse complement strand
ACCAGGCCGCTGCGACCTCGGGTGAGACGGTGGATGCGATGGCGGCTATGGTGTCGAGGCTGACAAGTGCCACCGACTATGAGGAGTTGGTAAGTGAGGGGTTCGGGGGAGGCGAGTGTGAGCCAGTCGGTAGTGAGGCACATCAGACGGGAGCTGCCTTCCGACTCATAGTGCATTGAGAATGGGTTTGCCCACACCGAGGAAACCAGCTTGAACACCTCCCTCAATCGCCTAGGGCCGCCCTCCCGTCGTCGAAGACGATGAAGCGAAATCCAAGCTCCCTACGGATGTGCTCCCGAACAATCACATCCATTGACAACGACCCGGATCCGATGGCTTCGATTTGATAAGCGGCCGGTCGTATCGGCCGACAACCGATGACGTGAACCTCGTGAACGACGTGGCCCTCTTGATCGGTGTGTTCGTTCTATGCGACGGCTACCGAGGTACTGGAGTACCGGTCGGGCCGGCGGAGCATTGTGATGGCGGCGATCAGTATCCACAGATAGGGCAGCCCGCCCAACACGACCCAGACTGCATAAGGGAGGAAGAAGGCCACCAACAGACCTAAAGCGTTGGCAACCATCAGCCATCCAAGCCACTTCGGAAACAAGTCGGTGCGGACGATCGCCACCCCAAGAGGGATCGCCCATACCGTGATGGTGATCATCTCCATCCACAGAAAGCTGAATGACAGACCATGCAGCGTCAGGTATGCGTCGGCGGAGAGGCCGCCGTGTCCGGCCCAAAACACTGCTGCTGCGAACGGTGCAAGATAGGCGTATACGAGTGCGGTGTCCATGGCAGCGCCGCCCACGATTAGATAGCCGACCCAGCGAGACCCTCCATCGCTTTCGCCGAGAAGATCGGCGGCCTTGACGATGAACACCAAGAACAGGACATAGGCGACGGTTGCTGACGCAATGCCCACCACGAACGCTGTATCGAAACTCGAATTCGTATAGAAGTCCACGATGACCGACGGATCAGCGGTCCAGGACGGCTGGTCGAGCACTCCTGTGAGGGGAACTCTGACGAAGGCGAGGACCACCCACAAGACCCCGGCGATCCCTGCTATCAATGTCCCCCGGCGACTGCCCATGGCTGGCATAGGTCTCTCCTCCGGAAGGAACCTATAGGAAACCCAAGGCAGAAGTCCAGGAAGATTCCACCAGGCCGACAGCTTCATCATTGTCTGCAAGGGGCCGAACGCCACTGTGTCATGACCTCGTGAACGAGGTGGACCTTCTACTGATCGGTGGCGGTTGGTGATGGTTCAGTGATACGAAACTGGCGAGGTGTCAGGGCCGGATCGCTCACCTGGTTCACTAGGTTAGCCACGGACTACTCGGCTTCATTGCCCACCATCCAAACCGTCGCCGTTTCCTCGAACCCTTTCAGCTCGAACTCGCCCATCGGGGTGAACTCGAAACCCTTGCCCATCGCCAACTGACGCACCGTGTCCGAAGCAACAATCTCCCCGGCATCGCCAAGGTCGGCGACCCGGCTGGCGTAGGCCACTACGGCACCGTGGATGTCGCCGCCTTCCTCGATCGGCTCACCTGCCGCCATGCCGATACGGAGTTGCAGCGAATCCGAGTGCGACTCCGCCTGCACATCGAGGGCGAAGCGGAGGGCTGCCGTATTGGACCCGAAGGAAACCAGGGACCCATCGCCGAGATTCTTGATGACACGTCCACCATGGTGATCGGCGAGCGAGGAGATTCGTTCTTCCACGGTCCGCATCGCCTTTCTCCCTTCCTCGTCGCCGACTTGGCTCATGAATCTGGTCGAGTCGACGATGTCGGTGAAGACAACGGTGCGGAAGCCTGACAGGCTTCTTGGTGGCGTCTCGACTTCGAGAAATACGTCTATGGCTTCCAGGATCGCAGCCTGGTTGGTCGAAAAGTAGGGGGTGTACACACCATCGAGGACCCGGAGGTGGGAGTTTGGTATGGCTGCGGCCATTCGACGGCCGTCGTCCAGAAGAGTCGGCTTGGTGGGGGTCGAGTTTCGAGAGCAGACGATCAGAGTCGGAGCGACCACGCTTCCCATGAGGGCACACGAATCCCACTCGAACATGGGATGACCAGGCATGAGAAGGCCACGACTGCTTTTATT
>CAZKJJ010000509.1:0-2126 GCA_964553055.1 uncultured Acidimicrobiia bacterium | reverse complement strand
TGTTCGCCGGAGTACACCGTGAGTAGGAAGACGACCGCATCGGCTAGATCATCGACGTGGAGGAACTCCCTACGGGGCCGACCGCTGCCCCGCAGAGTCATTGTCGTGGAGTCCCGAACCTTGGCCTCGTGTGTCTTCCGGATCAGAGCGGGCAATACATGGGAAGTCTCCGGGTCGTAGTTGTCTCCCGGCCCGTAAAGGTTGGTGGGCATCAGCGAGATGATGTTCTGCCCGTATTGCCGCCGCAGCATTTTCCCGTACTCAAGTGCGGCGATTTTCGCAATGGCGTAACCCTCGTTGGTCTCCTCGAGAGGACCGGTTAGCAAGTGATCTTCTCGTATCGGCTGAGGCGAATCCGCCGGATAGATGCACGATGACCCAAGGACTGCCACCTTCTCAACATCGGCCAAATGGCAAGCCCGGAGGGAGTTGGCTGCGATCATGATGTTGTCGTATAGGAAATCTGCCTGTGCCGATCTGTTGGCATGAATGCCGCCAACCCTGGCCGCAGCAAGAATGGCGACATCGGGCCTGGCCTCGGTAACAAAGCTCTCTGTGACGTCTTGCCGGGTCAGGTCCACTTCGCCGCTCGAAGCTACGATGACTTCGTCGATCGGTTCCTTCGCTAGGCGCCGGACCACGGCACTTCCCACCATGCCGCGATGACCTGCAACCCAGACCTTCTTTCCTGCCAGGTCGTAGGGCACGGATCCCACCTACCGAATCACGGCGTCTGGGAATCGATCGGCCGCAAGCTCCTTGGCCTTTTCGAAGTCCAGTCCCACGTCCTCGAGATCATTTTTCATCATCAAGGACACCAACTCGTCGAATCCGGTTTCAGGCTTCCATCCCAGCACCGTCCGCGCCTTGGTTGTATCTGCCTGCAGATGTTCGACTTCCGTGGGGCGGAAGTAGGCGGGGTCAATCTTGACGAAGGGCTGCCAGTCGAGGCCGACCAGCCCAAAGGCTCTCTCACAGAACTCCCGCACGGTATGGGCCTCACCGGTGCCGATCACGTAGTCGCCGGGTTGATCCATCTGAAGGATCATCCATATAGCCTTGACGTAGTCCTTGGCGTATCCCCAGTCCCGGATTGCATCCAGATTGCCCAGGTAAAGATGCTCTTGGTTGCCGGCGAGGATGTGCGACACAGCCCGAGTGATCTTCCTCGTGACGAAGGTTTCGCCCCGGCGCTCTCCTTCGTGGTTGAACAGTATGCCGTTCGACGCATGAATGCCGTAGGCCTCGCGATAATTGACCACCAGCCAGTGGGCGTAAACTTTGGCCGCGGCGTACGGGGATCTTGGCCGAAATCCGCTCGTCTCGCTTTGGAGGGGAGGAGAGTCACCAAACATCTCCGAGGTGCCCGCCTGATAGAGGCGGGTGTCGACGTCGGCGTCGCGGATCGCCTCGAGGAGACGAATCGTGCCCAGCCCGTCAACATCACCCGTGTATTCGGGTTGGGAGAATGAGACGGCGACGTGTGACTGGGCACCCAGATTGTAGATCTCGTCGGGTTGGATGCTCCGGATGACCCGGGCGATTTGGGACCCATCGGTCAGGTCACCGTGGTGAAGCTTCATGCGAGCATCCGGGTCGTGAGGGTCCTTGTAGAGGTGGTCGATGCGATGGGTATTGAAGGTGGAGGCGCGTCGAATGATTCCATGGACCTCGTACCCCTTTTCTAGGAGTAGGTCGGTGAGATGCGATCCATCCTGTCCGGTGATGCCCGTGATTAGAGCTGTCTTCATAGATTCCCTAGGTCTCGCCACCCGTCCCCCATCAGCGTAGTGGGCAGTCTTCATGGGTCCAGATCGTGGCGGTCAGCCTCGGTCTACGCGGTCAGCCTCGGTCTACATGGACATTCCCGCCAGATCTGCCAACAGGTCGAGACGAGGGATGACCACGTCAGCACCAAGCGGAGGCAGAGTGAAGACGATCCGGTCGACACCCGCCGCAGTCAGAGTCTCAATGTCCTCCCTCTTCGCCGAATATGCGGTCACCTCGAACACGTCGCCTTCGCGACCCGCATTAGCCACGGCTTCCCGCACCCCCGAGATCTGGCTGGCGATGTCATAGCGAGCAGCATTGGGGATCCAGCCGTCACAGAGCTCGACGATGTCTGC
>CAZKJJ010000508.1:0-2128 GCA_964553055.1 uncultured Acidimicrobiia bacterium | reverse complement strand
GACGATGCCCTTCGGCGTCGTGGTCGGGTCGCGAAGCTGGGCGAGCGTCGGGATGATGATGTCCCTGCTCCGTGCTCTCCCGATCGCCTTGTCGAGCACTCGGGCGTCGACGGTGAGGTCGATGGGGGAGGCGATCACGGAACGCTCCTCTCGAGTGCCGCCTCGACAGCCTCTAGCGTCGGCGAAATGGGTATCGGCTCGCGTGCCGATCGAGAAGCGGCTTCGACGTCCTTCAGTCCTGTTCCTGTGACGAGGAGGACGACCCGGTCACTTGGCCCGAGCAGATCCTCGGCGACGGCTCCCGGAAGGCCGGCATAGGGGGCAGCGGCAGCGGGCTCTGCGAAGACGCCTGTCCGTGAAGCCAGGCTCCCCACAGCAGACAGAATGTCACTGTCATCGACCGTGACGAAGCCACCTCGTGAGTCATGGACTGCCCTCATCGCCTTGAGTCGGTCACGCGGGAGCCCGACGTTGATGCTGTCGGCGACCGTCGACGACCGAATCGGAGGTTTCGTCAACACATCCTCGCCCTCCTCCCACGCAGAGGCGAGGTAGTTGCTCCCAGTGGCCTGCACGCCTATGAGGCGCGGCATGCGATCGATCCAGCCGAGGGCGAGCAGATCGACCAGTCCCTTGTGCACGGCGCCGAGGATGCACCCGTCACCGACGGGGACGACGATCGCATCAGGGCTGGCCCATCCGAGCTGCTCGCAGATCTCGTAGGCAACGGTCTTCTTTCCCTCGGACATGTAGGGGTTGAAGCCGGTGTTGCGGATGTACCAGCCGAACCGCCTGCCGGCGCGCAGACACAGTTCGTAGGCGTCGTCGTATGTGCCGTCCACCACGAAGACGGTGGCACCGTATGCGAGGGGCTGGACGATCTTGGCCGGCGGGGCATCTGCAGGGACGAAGATCACGCATGGCGAGCCGACAGAAGCGCTCAGGCCCGCCAGCGCCGCAGCGGCGTTGCCTGTGGAAGCAGTGGCGACGACCGCTGAGCCCGTCTCCTCGGCCCGCACGATCGCCATGGCGCTCGCTCTGTCCTTGAGCGAACCTGTCGGATTCCTGGTGTCGTCCTTGATCCAGACATCTTCCAGCCCGAAGGGCTCGCCAACGCCAGGCGCCTGCCACAAGGGCGTGCCTCCGACAGGAAGGGGCGGTGTGGCGATATGCGAGTGCATCGGCAGGAGGGCCCGATAGCGCCACATCCCTCGATCGACGAGCTCGGCTTTCGAAGCGCCGATGGCCCCGTAGTCGTAGACGACGTCGACGACGCCATCGGATCCGTGATCTGGGCACACGTAGGCGATGTCTTCGTTGCTGTAACGCTTGTGGCAGATGAGGCACTCGAGGTAGGAGACGTGGTCCATCACATGGTGAGGGCCATGACGGCTTTCTGGACGTGGAGTCGATTCTCGGCCTGGTCGTACACCACGCTCTGCGGGCCGTCGATGACCGCATCTGCCACCTCCACTTCACGGTCGGCAGGAAGGCAGTGCATGTAGGCCGCATCCGGCTTGGCGAGCTTCATCCGCTCCTCGTCGCACATCCAGCGCTGGTAGCGCCTGCCGATCCTGGCGGACTCGGCGGGGTCCGTGGTCTCGAGCATGCACCCCCAGCTCTTGGCGTAGACGATGTCAGCGCTCTCGAACCCCGCCTCGAAACTCTCCAAGACCTCGAAGGTCCCTCCCGACTCCTCGGCATTGGCCGCCGCCTGCTCCACGATCTCGGGCATCAGCCGGAACTCAGGAGGCCTCGTGAGTCGGACGTTCATGCCGTACCGGCTCATGAGGAGGATGACGCTCTGCGGCACAGACAAGGGCTTCTGGTAGCTGGTCGCGTAGGCATAGCTGACGTTGATCGTGAGGCCTCGGACGTCGCCTTTCTGCTCGATGATCGTGAGGAGGTCGGCCAGGGCTCGGAAGGGGTGATAGACGTCGCACTGCATGTTGAAGACGGGCACCCTCGACGCGTCCGCCACCTCCCGGATATAGGTGTTTCCCATGCCCCAGTCGCATTGCCTGATCGCTATGGCGTCGTTGTACCGCCCCATGATCTCGCCGATCTCCTTGGCTGTGTCGCCGTGGGCGATCTGCGTCGTCGCGCTCTCGATGAACTGGGCGTGGCC
>CAZKJJ010000507.1:0-2133 GCA_964553055.1 uncultured Acidimicrobiia bacterium | reverse complement strand
CCCCAGGTTCATCACGAACCTCCTTGAGGGGGAGCGTGTGCCCCTCTATGGCGACGGCCTCAACGAACGAGACTGGCTCCACGTCGAGGACCACTGCCGTGCCATCGAGATGCTCATCGAGCATGGTGAGCCGGGCGTCTGGAACATCGGCGCCGACGCGCAGTTGTCGAACCTCGAGTTGACCCGTCGGATCCTCGATCTGGTGGGCAAGGACGAGAGCTGGATCGAATGGGTCGAGGATCGGCCCGGGCACGATCGTCGCTACGCGGTCGACTCATCGAAGCTTCTGGCGTTGGGGTGGGAGCCACAACACTCGATCGAGGATCGGCTAGCGGACACCGTCGAGTGGTACCGCACCCGCCGTGACTGGTGGGAGTCCTTGCGGGGTGCCCGATGAAGGGCATCGTGCTCGCCGGAGGCGCCGGCAGCCGGCTGTACCCAGTGACGCTCGTCGCCTCCAAGCAGTTGCAGCCGGTGTACGACAAGCCGATGATCTTCTATCCGATCGCCACGCTGATGGAAGCCGGGATCAGGGAATTGCTCCTGATCTCCACGCCGATTGATACTCCCCGCTTCAGGGCCTTGCTCGGAGACGGATCCCAGTGGGGCATCTCGATCTCCTATCAGGTCCAAGAGGCACCGCGTGGCATCGCCGAGGCCCTTCTCATCGGTGAGGAGTTCATCGGTGGTGAGCCCGTGACGCTCATCCTCGGCGATAATATCTTCCACGGTGATGTGGGCCTGGATCGGATCGTCGCCGAGTTCGTCGATGGAGCTGTGGTCTTTGCGTTCCCCGTCCGGGACCCCCAACGCTACGGGGTGGTCGAACTCACCGAGTCGGGAAGGCCCGTGGGGATCGAGGAGAAGCCGAGGACTCCGCGCAGCCGGCTCGCAGTCACCGGGCTGTACGTGTTCGATGGTTCAGCGGCCGAGATCGCCCGGAGCCTCGATCCCTCGGGACGGGGCGAGCTGGAGATCACCGACGTGAACCGGCGGTACCTCGATCGAGGAATGCTCGAGGTGCGCGTGATGCCTCGAGGCGTGGCGTGGCTCGACTCGGGGACGCACGACAGCCTGCTCGATGCTGCGAACTTCGTGGCCACGGTCGAGCGACGCCAGTCGGTCAAGGTCGCCTGCCTCGAGGAGATCGCCCTGGCGAGGAAGTTCATCACGCCCGAAGAGTTGGACCGTGCGCTCGCTGCGATGCCGCACTCGACCTACCGGGACTACGTCATCTCAATCGCAGCCCGATGAGGGTTGTGGTGCTCGGCTCTTCGGGCCGCCTCGGCCGGGCGATGCTGAGGGTATTCCCTGATGCGATAGGCGTTGCGCGGTCCGAAGTGGACATGGGCGGATCCCTGGTGAGTTTCGCTGCCGCACTCGAGGCTGACGTGGTCGTGAACTGTGCGGCATACACGGCGGTTGATCGCGCCGAGGAGGAGGAGACCTTCGTAGGGAGGGTGAACGGAAGCGCGGTCGGCGAGCTGGCTCAGGCTTGTTCAGATCGCGGGGTGAAGTTCGTGACGTTCTCGTCGGACTACGTCTTCGATGGCAAGAAGGCGGCGCCCTACGTGGAGTCTGATCCAGTGCGACCTCTCAATGCCTATGGGCGGTCGAAAGCCCTAGGCGAGCAGCTCGCGTTGGACTCTCCTGCCCTCGTCGTCCGCACCGCATGGCTCCAGTCCTGGGATCTGCCGTGCTTTGTCTCAGCCATCCTTTCCCGGGCAGCTGTTGGAGAGGTCGAAGTGATCGATGATGCGGTCGGTTCGCCCACGGTGGCCGATGACCTGGCCAAGGCAACTCGTGAAGCCATCGCCGCCGACGCCTCTGGTCTTCTGCACCTCGTCAATGGGGGAACCGGCTCTTGGCACGATCTCGCACTTGCCAGTGTGGTCCGTGCCGGTCTCGATCCGGCGCGGGTTCGACGGGTCGGGCGAGAGCGGTGGCCCTCAGCCGCCTCCCGGCCCCCATACTCGGCGCTCGCTTCGGAGAGGGTGCAGGAACTTGGGTTGACGCCGATGAGATCGTGGGAGTCAGCCATTGGCTGGCTCGTCGACAAGATGCTCGACGTGACCGTATCCGACGACGGCGCGGGGATCGCGAGGTTCGCGCAGTCGTCCTCGACGCCGCTCG
>CAZKJJ010000506.1:1630-2134 GCA_964553055.1 uncultured Acidimicrobiia bacterium | reverse complement strand
GGTTCGAGCCGAGACCGGGAAGTCGACCGAAACGTAAAGCCAGTCCAGCTTCCGGAGCGGCTGGCCACTGGCCCGGTTCGCAGCCAGTTCAACCGCTTCCCCCCAGCTGACCCATGCTCCAGCGGGAGAAAGCTCGGAATCCTCAGTCCGGTAGAGGTCGTCGGTGAGCAAGTACGGGGCTCCGGCCGCAAGGGGTGAGAGCAACGAGACCAAACCCTCCCAGCGGTCGAACCAGTGGGTGGATACCATCGTGTCAGACGCCTCGAGGGCGGTAAACGCTCTGAAAGCGAGGGCCCATCCCAACAGAGTCGCCGAGGGCTGCAAGACAAACGAGCCGTTCCAGTCCAAGCCCACTCGTCCTTGTCCAGGTCTCTCAGGGAGAGTGCCAGAGCTGGTACTGGCCTGAAGACAGTCGGCGACCGTCGTGGTATGCCAGGGTCCGGCTGACACCGCGTCGCCGGCTATGGCCAGGTCACACTTGAAGGCTGCCAGCCTGCTCACCAG
>CAZKJJ010000506.1:0-1620 GCA_964553055.1 uncultured Acidimicrobiia bacterium | reverse complement strand
GGCGGCCGAGGCGTTCGGCAGCGACCGGTTAAGGATGAGCGCATCGACACCGGCGGTGCTGGCGGCAAGCACCATCACCATCGATTCGACATCACGATCGACTACCAGGCCGACCCGGGCCGGGGCCGGCTCGTTCCGGCTCGGGTGCCGATCGACCAACCGGCGAAGATTACCTGTTGCCGTTATCACCAATTGGTCCAGCTCTGCGTAAGTCAGCGCGCCATTCCCCTTCACCGCCAGGTTGTCCGGTTTGCGTCGCGCCCAACGGGCGACGGCATCGGCATAGGCAGAGGTCCGTGGCAAAGACATGTAGCGGGGAATGCCCTCAGGCCAGAACCAAGTCGGGATCAAATCGATCGACTTGGTCATTCTGTCGCTCCCAGCTGGCCAACTCTGGTCCCTTTCCATCCTGACTGGTGGATGGCGCCCCCGGTCAGGCGAACCTGCAGATCGAGGAGGTTGGAGATCGTCTCTGCTGCTTCCTCTACTTCGCCTCTCGCTCGGTTCTCCAGCCCATGGATCGCCACTGTCAGGTGTTCACCTTCCGCGGCCAGTGAGAACTGCTGGAACCTGGTTGTGGCAATCTCGTCGAGCGCCATTCGGACATCCGATGGCGTGACCAACCGGCCATCCACATCAACCGAGTCGGCGACTCGGCCGTGGAACTCGATGACCGGATGGGTGCGGCCACAAGGACAGGGCCCCGGGACCACCTCCGCCACGTCCTCGGTGTCGAATCGTATATAGATCGACCGCCCCCTGCTGAGGTTCGTCACCACCGCCGACCCTCGCCGACCTTCGGGCATAGGCTCCGCGGTGGTGGGCGAAACCACCTCGACGTAGTGGACGTCGGCGGAGATGTGATGTCCTCGGTGGGCGTAGCACTCAGCTCCACCGAACATACCGTCGCCTGATCCACCTCTCTCGAAGACGTCGTCGAGGTCCATTCGAACGGTCATGTATTGACGGAACGGCAGGGACAGAGGCTCGCCGGCGCAGCCGACATAGCGTACGCTGCCAAAGACCTCCCGGGGATCGAGTCCTCGTCTGTCACACTCGGCAAAAAGCATCCGAACCGCCCGTGTCGTAATGAGCAGATGCTCAGGCTGCAGCTTCTGAACCGCTGTCAGCATGTCGCCGATGAAGCGAGGAGTGAGAGTGCCCCAAGGAATGACCGGTACGGCTCCGATCTCGGTGAGCGCTCTGCTTTCATACAGGCCAAGGGCATGCCAGGCGGGACTAACGCTCAGGACCCGCATCCCAGGCCTCACTTTCATCGTCCACAGTTCACGTGTCTGCGCCAGGAGACCGGCCCCGTCGAGATCCGCTCGTCCGGCGGTGGCGAAGGTGTGAAACCCACCTGTACCTGAGGTAAGGACAACGTTGGACGGCATCTCAGCCGTCCGGTTCTTCTGGAATCCCTGCGAGGGAACTCCTCGTCCTATTCACGCTTTTCAGCTCACTCACCCGCTACGGATTTTCCATGGCCAAAATCCGCGCAAGTACGCGATACCTACAGCGTCTATCGGCTTGGTAAAGTAGAGGCTTTAGATAATTTGGGTTGAATTGTTTTCCGGGTTGGTCTGCTCATGTAAATGCTTCTCGGCATCTGGTTCCGCT
>CAZKJJ010000505.1:0-2139 GCA_964553055.1 uncultured Acidimicrobiia bacterium | reverse complement strand
GGTCGACGAGCACGCCGAGGTCGAATCGGCTTCTGGCCAGGACCGTGCCTCCGCGGTCGACGATCATCCCCCGCGGCGCAGAGGTGAGCCGCACATCGATGGCGAGATCCTGCGCTTGGTCCGCGTAGTACTCCCCAGCGGCCACCTGGACGTACCAGAGCCTCGTGAAGAGCACGCCAAACATGGCCAGGAAGAGAACCCCCAGCGCAGCCATCCGCCAGCCGAACTTCACAGGAGGCCTCCCGTTCTGACAGGCCGCAGCAGGCGAGTGAGGAAAGGCAGCACGACGATGCCGATGACCACGTTGTATGCGGGAACGAGGACGATCGTCCGCCACACGTCCGCATCCGAGAAGGTCCGCTCGCCGAACAGCGTGCCGATCACCGCCAGAAGGAGAACACCGCCGAGTGAGAGGGCGGCGATCGCCGCAAGCAGCGTCACAGGGTTCTCTGCGAAATAGTCACGGAACCGCAGTGTCGCGAAGGCCACGAGGGTCAGCACCAACGCTCTCAGCCCGAGAGGCGTCGATCCGAGCAGGTCGAGCAACAGCCCAGCCGTGAAGCCGAGCAGCACCGCAGGCTCCGGATCGAGCCAGCGGGCAGCCCCGATGACGACCAGGAGTACCAGATCGGGCGCCACGCCGTACGGTTGCACGCGGCGGAACAGGGTCGTCTGGATCAGGACCGCGACCAGGACAGCACCGAGGGCGACCAAGATCTGGCGTCTGGTGCTCATCCCCCGGGTCCTGGCTCCTCCTCGGTGCCCTCAGGGACGGTCGTCGTCGTCGTGACGGGCTCCTCGGCGACAGGCCATTGGACGACGACAACGAAGCGCAGCCTGTCGAGGTCTGCTACCGGCTGCGCGGCCACCCTGATCACTCTGGTGCCTGCCTCGGGCAGCACAGACGCCGGCAACGTGGCGACGGGCAGATCAGGAGGGTACCTGTCGCTTCCGGCCGTGAGCAGCAGCTCGCCTTCGAGGACCGGCTGTTCGGCATCGAAGATGGTGAGGTGCAGACCCTCACCGATGCCGTCTGCCAGGCCCCGCATGCCACCTGCTGTGACCACGGGGACCGCCACCTGTGGGGCGACGATGGGCGTGACGAGGGCGGTCTTGGCAAACGAGTCGATCACCGTTCCCACGAGGTTGCCTCGGCCGTCCAAGACCGGGTTGCCAACGAGCACCCCGTCGTCGACACCCTTGTCGATCGTGAAGGAAGCGTCGAAGGTGTCACCCCCGGCCAGCACCCTCGCGTACGTCGGCACAAGGCTTGCGTCCGGCAGCTCCAAGCTCAGCAGGGTCTGCAACGACTCGAGCTCGTTGGCGTCGACCTGGGTGCGGGCCACTTCGTCTTGGAGCCCGGCGATCGTCTCACGCAGGGCGGCGTTCTCCTCCCGGAGGCCTGCGATGTTGGCTACGCCGTCGACGAAGTCAACGACAGGGTCCACGACGAAGGCAGCCGCCGTCTGCAGAGGCGCGAAGAGCCGCTGAGCTCCCGAGCGGAGCGTGCCTGGCAGACCCTCTCCTGACGTCTGGATGTCGAACGTCATCGCCAGGAACGCCACGACGACGAGGCCGATCATCATCTGGGTGGCGAAGTCTGAGCGCGGGCGGCGGTTCATCATGGTCGGCTCGAGGATCGAGGGGACGATGCCACGAGCCTAGGGACGGCTCGAAGAAACGAGAACCCCCTGCAGGACATCGAACTCTTCCAGTGTCTTCCCCGAGCCCATCACGACCGATTGCAGCGGCCGGTCTGCCGTGACGATCGGCATCCCCGTCTCGTAGGCGATGCGCTCGTCGAGCGACCTCAGAAGGGCTCCACCCCCCGTCAGCATGATGCCGCGCTCCATGATGTCCGCAGCCAGCTCGGGAGGTGTCTTGTCGAGTGTGTACTTGACCGCGTCGACGACCGCCTGGACGGGCTCCTCGATCGCCTCCCTGACCTCCCCGCTCGAGAGGACGACGGTCTTCGGAAGGCCCGAGATCAGGTCCCGCCCCCGCACCTCGGCGCCTGGCTCGTCGTGGTAGGGATAGGCGGACCCGACGGCCATCTTGACCTGCTCGGCCGTGCGCTCACCCAGCAGCAGGTTGTACTCCTTCTTGACCCACTCGATGACCGCTTCGTCGAGCTCGTCT
>CAZKJJ010000504.1:0-2143 GCA_964553055.1 uncultured Acidimicrobiia bacterium | reverse complement strand
GGGTTGCCCCTGGCGATCGAGCTGGCGGCCCCACGCGTGCGACTGTTCGGCCTCGACGGGCTGCTCGGGGAACTGGACGAACACCTCGTCGACCTCGCCGGCGGCAGCGTCGATGCTTCTGAGCGCCACCGGACGCTGGCGTCCGCAATCAGCTGGTCCTACGGCCTGCTCGATGAGGGCCAGCGGACCGTTGTGCGCCATGCATCGGTGTTCGTCGGTGGCTTCGGTATCGATGCGATCGACGCCGTGTGCTCGTCCGTTGAGCGGGGTGCGGTCGTGGGTGGTGTCGAAGCGTTGCTCGACCGAAACCTACTGGTGGCTGGGTCGATGGCCGGCCGCCCTCGGTTCCGGATGCTCGAGACCATCAAGGTCTACGGGCACGGGCAACTCGTCGAGCATGTCGAGGCCGAAGCCGCACACCGCGCCCATGCCGAGCACTACCTGACGATGGTCGCGGACTTTGCAGGTCAGCTCGCTGGCCCAAAGGAGTACGCCATCATGGAGACGCTCACCACCGAGCGAGCCAACATCGACGCCGCCATGTCGTGGTCAGCCGATCACGACCCCGACCTCGGCTTGTCGGCGCTGCGGGTGCTCGCCCGCTGGTTCGAGGTCGCCGGATCCCTCGACGACGGTCTCCGGGTTGCAGAGCGGCTGCTGGCCGCCCCGGGGGCCTCGGACCGGGCACGGATCACCGGGCTGTTCGGCGGTGCATCGATTGCCTACTGGCTGCTCGATTACGTGACGGCAGAGCGGTGGTACCGGGAGGCGCTGGCGGCGGCGAAGCGGATCGGCGACGAGACTCTGATGGGGGAGGCATTGTTCTTCCTCGGCTACTCGCTCGTGTGGCAGCATCGGGTCGACGAAGCCGAAGCCGCAGTCGACCGGGCCATGGAGATATTCGAAGGCCTCGATGACACGAAGCTCGTCACGGTCGCCACACCGATCAGGGGGGCCTGTCTGTGGATTCGAGAGGACTTCGCCGCTTCGGCCGACAAATTCGCGGCGGTCACGGAGTACGCCATTACCAACGGTGACACGAACGAGGCGCTGTCGGGCGAGTTGACCCTGGCGGCCATGCTCATGCGGGTCGGCCGCATCGAGGAGGCGGTGCCGCATATCGTCTCGGTCCTCGGTCATCACGCCGAACTCGGAGACGAAGCTGGGATCATCCGAGCCCTTGACTACTCCTCGGTGTTCCTCACCGAACTCGACACGCCGACCGGCATGAGGCTGGCGGGGGCTGTCCGTAGGATCACGGCCCACCGTGGCGGAACGGTGTCGCTCACGGCCCTGGGCTTCACCGACGTCCGGGAGCTCGGGCGCGAGCGCCTCGGTGATGTCGAAGCCAACCGGTTGCTGACGGAGGGAGAGGCGCTCGACGTCCACGATGCGAGCGCATTGGTGCTCGCCTGGGCCGATGAGCACGGCGTCGAGCCAGCGGTGATGGATGTGCGGACGGTTGTCGCGCAGATCGCCGAAGCAGCAGCCGCCTGATCCAAGACTCCTTCTCGAACGCTCGTTGAGCGGATTGTCGACGCCCAGCAGACTTCGAAGCCGTAGCTGCTCTTTCCGCGTGGCGACCGTTGAGAGGCTCCCCGCCAAGTCCCCAGAAATACGGTCGAGCCTCGTATCCAAAAAGCGCCTCTGGGGCCGCTGGGACGGGGCTGGCAACGGAGTCAAGGCTGAGAGGCGAGGACAGTACGTCAAGGTACGGCCGAGCTTCGAAGCCGCAGACTCCTGCCGCCGGCGTCGTCAGGCGCCTCGGAGGCCGGCTCCGCCGGCCGGGAGAGGCGCCGCCCAGCGGCCCCAGAGAAGGTGGGCGACGCCTGGGGGCTATCTGGCTCTGCGGCCCAGCCAGTGCCCCCAGGATGGTGTCGCCCGCGTGATACGCGCCTCCCGCACCCATCGGCCTGGCGTCTAGCCGGTGTGCGTGAGCTAACCGGGACTATAGACCTCTGAACAGAAAAGTCAAGTTAACTGGTGAAGTAGATTCCGACCGTCTATACTTCACTCCGAGACGAGGGAGTTTCGGTGGTGGAAGAGACCGTTTCCACAGCGCTTGCGGAAGTCGCTCAGGCCCCCGGCCTGGGCGACCGCGTGCGCCAACTGCGCATCGCCCGGGGCCTGACCCAGACCGAGC
>CAZKJJ010000503.1:0-2144 GCA_964553055.1 uncultured Acidimicrobiia bacterium | reverse complement strand
GATCGCGAGGGCGGTGTGACTTCCTCTATGATGGCGGTGACTTCCTTCCCGGAATCGATCAGCGGCGCCAGCTTCCTCAACAACATCCTCCTGGAGGCCCGCGGCCGCCGCATCCTGGTGAAAGGCCGCACCTACAAGGAGATGGTGCCGGTGGACTCCGGCGACCCCGACGTGGAGGTCGGGCGGGAGGTCCTGCGAACGTCAGTGATGGCCCTGGACGTCCGCACGGGGCGGTTCGAGGTCATTCAGCAGGGGAGCTCTGCAGACGATTGACACAGCCCGACGCAGGGTTCAAGCTCGTCCCTCGATAGCCTCAGGCCCCACCCGAACCGCCCCAACCGCTCATCTGGCGCGCAGACCCTGTACCACTGCCTCGATGGCGGCCAATGAGCGGAAATCACTCGTAGGGTCTGGCCTAACGTCAACGATGACATCACCGAGGTCGAGGACGGCGACGACGGTCGTGAGGGTGAGAGTTGGGTATGAGATGCGACCGGCGCATGCGCCGAGGCTCTCGGGTATGAGAGGGGCCTGGAGCTGGGGCATTGTGTAGACGGTTGCCTGCCTTCCGCCCCACTCCTTTTCCGATTGGGCCGCGCACTGAGACTCGGTCAGGTAGCTGCCCATCTCTGACCCGAGGAACGTTTCCCACTCCTCTGGCCGCCAGAGCAGGATGTGGACGCCGGGCAAGCCGCGGGGTGTGTTGTACACCAGCCAGCCGGCCATCCCCGGGTCGTCGACGCCACCAACGGCTTCATTCCGCCGGTCCTGCGGGCGCGGTATTCGAACAAGTACCAGTGAATCGAAGCCGCCTTCGGGCTGAAACTCGCTC
Source organism: uncultured Acidimicrobiia bacterium (assembly GCA_964553055.1). Taxonomy (GTDB): domain Bacteria; phylum Actinomycetota; class Acidimicrobiia; order Spongiisociales; family CAZKJJ01; genus CAZKJJ01. The sequence goes on along the minus strand of CAZKJJ010000503.1, from coordinate 1,312 downwards.
CCCAACCAGTACACCGGCACCTCCTCCGCGATCTCGTCCAGCAGGGTGTCCTCGTTGTCTGCGCCGTAACCGATGGAGTGGGGGTCAACCAGTTCCGCGACCACCGGGTCAGAGGGTATGAACTCATTGCGGTATTCCCCCAACAGGCTGGCCTCAGCTTCAGGAGACCCGCTGACGACACCGACGCGCGCCACGGGCAGGAACGTCTCGGCGTCCAGGTAGAGCCACACTTCGGCATCTGGTGCGGCTGCACCGAAGACGATAGCGACGGCCGCACTGTCTTCGTAAGTCGCGGCGGTCTCCAGCCGGATCGACGACGGCACGCCTGTCGGAAACGAGAAGAAGTCCCCACACTCGAGGAACCTGGCAAGCACGGCACTAGACGTGCCGGGACAGGACTCTTCCGCCTCGAACCTGAGCGCCTCGCTGGGATCATCGGGCTGGTAGACGAACCCGTCGACAACTACGAGGACCATCTCGAGGTCAAGCAGGTCTTGGAAGTCTTCCGCCCTGCTGGGGTCCAGCCGGAACTCCTCCCGGAGCGCCTCGCGCTCCATATCGATCCAGAATTCCTTCGTGTAGAAAGGCTCGAGCTGTCCGGGCTGTCCTCCTTCGCGGGGAGCCGTAGTCTCCAGTATGGTGTGGAATACAAAGCCGGGCTGGGTGATGGCCTCCTCGATGCGCGAATACGCTTCCTCCACCGTCAGGTCGGCTAGGTCGATGGGGAGAGGCTCCTCGCCGTCGGGCTCGCCAGTCACCAGGACGGCCCAGACCAGGAACGCCAGCCCGCCGGCGGCGGCGATGACGACGGAGACGCCGGAGGCCTTCATCGCCGTGCTCACGGTGAGGCGACGGACGAGCCAGCCCAGAGGGGCCAGGCTGGACGCCCACCATGGCTTTGCAGCTGCCTAGCCGCAGGGCGATCTGCTCGTTGGTGATGCCCTGGCGGAGTAGCTCCAGCACCTCCCACTCGCGGGGGGTGAGGATATCTGGATGGAGCCGCCGTCCCCTTCTTCCCATAGCGCCAGGAATTTAGCACTAGCTGCGGGGAATTGCACTACCCGACAGCGACGGCTGGACCTGTCGACACCACTCGTCTGTTGAAAGGAGGCGCAAATGACTGGAGCCGATATCGAACTCGACACAAGCGGCCGCTGGAGGCGGGCGGCGTGAACCTCGCCGCGTTCATCGAGACCTTCCAAGAGGCGATCACGCGGGCGGTGCTGCGCACGTACCCGCCGCTCTACTCGGCGCGCAACCGCCACGAGTGGGGCTTCGACCTGCGCCGGCTGCGGCGTCGGCCGCTAGGCGC
>CAZKJJ010000502.1:0-2150 GCA_964553055.1 uncultured Acidimicrobiia bacterium | reverse complement strand
TCGCCTCCAGTTCCTCCGTGGCAAGGCGAGCGGTGTCCAGATCGTCACGAGCGAGGGCGATCTCCACCTGCGCGGGGAGAAGCCGCACTCTTGTCAGCAGGTCAGCGTGCTCGTCGTTGCCCGGGCCGTACTCCTCATCCGTGAGGCTCCGGGAGATCGACTTGGCGGCTTCGTCGGTGTGACACTGGGCGAGAAGAAGGAGCGCAAGACCGGGCTGGGATGGATGACCATGTTCGTAGGAGCGCTCGAAGGACTCTTCGGCCGCCGCAAGGTCTCCCATGCGCAGCCGGACTTCCCCGATCTCGTAGTAGGCGAACCCAACTCCCGAAATCAGGTGGAAGAGCTGCAACTCGTCGCAGGCGCGACGCGCCTCCTGTTCCGCCTCCGACCACGAGCCGCGGAGGCGTTTGAGCTCCGCCCTGTGGACCCGACAGATACCCGGATACCCGCCGAGTGACTGGCGGCGCATCCAGCGGTCGGCCTCTTCTGTCCATTCGCGTGCTCGTCGATAGTCGCCAAGAGCTCGACAGGCGGCGATGGTGTTGCAGTACACGTCGCTGGCCGCCCTCAGGTCCAGCTCTCCCGAAACGGCCGCCGCGGTCGCCTCGTCGGTCAGCGCCAGCCCTTCCTGCCAGTCGCCCCTACTGATGAGCACCTGACCCTTGAGGCTCAGCGCCAGCGCCTCTACGTCGCGGCTGCCGTACCTCCTGCCCAGCTTGAGTGCGTCCTCAGCCCTGGTCAGGCCCTGTTCCTGGTCATTCTGGGCGAACAGGGCTGCTGCTGCTTGCGTGAGCCGCAGATACCCGTGGACCGCAGACTCCGGCTGGTCCTCGAGCAGCCGCTCGGCCTGGGCCATCCACCCGAACGCCACCGACCCAGCCAGGCGCCGGACCGCCAAATACACCAGTCGAAGAGCCACGAGCGCCGCCTCCAGGGCCTCACCCGCGTCCACGTGGCCTGCAAAGGCGCGCTCGAGAGCTGCGGTGGCCTCGTCAGGATGCCCGGTCCACCATGCCGCATCAGCCATCAGCTGGAGGTCAGCGGGGGAGAGCGGCTCCGACCCGTCGGCCTCCACGAACGCCTCCCGCGCCTCTTCCCAGGCCCGCCGTCGGACCGCGTCCCTGCCCGTTGTGAGCGTTGCGACCACGTGACTCCTCGCTCAGGTCGAGGAGGCTACTGCGCCATGGGTTGTTCGGTCCGCGCCTGACATCTGAGAGCCGGAGAAGGGATTCGAACCCTTGGCCTGCTCATTACGAGTGAGCTGCTCTACCCCTGAGCTACTCCGGCGGTGACTAGCGTCGGACCTGCGACTTTAGTGGTCGATGCGTTCGAGCCGATCACGGCACCGTCGAGATGTCGCCACAGGATCGAGTCCGAAGAGAGTCGACCACCTCGCTTCCCTCATGACTATAATCATGGTCATGGCTGATACCGTTCTTCCGCTGGCTGAGATCAAGAAGCGGCTATCTGAGATCGTCGACAGGGTAGAGCAACATCACGAGCGGGTGGTACTCACCCGAAACGGTAGGCCGGCGGCGGTCATCCTCAGTCCCGACGACCTCGATTCGTTGGAGGAGACGCTGGACATTCTCTCCGAGCCAGGCGTTCTGGAGGAGATCGGGCGTTCACGAGAAGAGATCGATCGGGGTGATTTCGTCACCGCCGAGGAGCTGCGAGCCAAGTACCTGGCGAAGTGACTTGGGGTCTGCGGGTCTCGGCGTCTGCCGAGCGCGGGCTGCCACGGCTACCTGAGAAGGCGGTCCCGGCGGTGGTCGAGTTTATGACCGGTCCTCTGCTGCGCGAACCGCGAAGGGTGGGTAAGAGGCTTACGCGGGAGCCCAGCGGCTATTGGGCCGCCCGTCGCGGGCCTTATCGAATCCTGTATCGCATCGATGACGATACATCCGTAGTGGAAGTGGTTCGCATCGACCACCGATCACGTGTCTACCGTCGTCGATAGGCACAACCGCGATGTGGGCCGGAGGATTGGGTCGATGAGCCAGTGTCATCGGCCCGATCTACAGCGGATGATCTGATCTGCGGCTCTCAGCCCCGCCGGGTCGTGTACTCGCTCAGGCGGAGATGATCGAGTAGAGCTGCCACGGGCCCTCGATGCCTTTCAAGCTGTGCGTGCCGCGGTCCTCGAATTC
>CAZKJJ010000501.1:0-2153 GCA_964553055.1 uncultured Acidimicrobiia bacterium | reverse complement strand
CGCCGCCGCCACCGCCGCGGAGACCGACTGATCACTCCCCTCGGATTTGAGTGGAATACGCTCAGATTTTCTGCTGTTGGCTAGTCGTAGTTGAACAGGAGGAACCATGAGGACACTCGTTCGTTTCGACCCCTTCGCCGTGCCCCGGTCGAGGTGGCTACCGAGACTCGACGTTCTGGAGCGGGACGGTGCGTGGATTGTGCGGGCCGAAACCCCGGGGCTGGACGCTGACGGGATCGACGTGACCGTCGAGGGCGACGTGCTCACGATCAGTGGAAAGCGGTCATTCGAGGCCGAGGAGCAGCGGGGCGACTACCTCCGCAGGGAGATCTACCAGGGATCGTTCCGCAGAAGTGTCCGTCTGCCCGAGTCGGCAATTGCCGATGACATCGCCGCCTCGTTCAAGGACGGCATCCTCGAGGTGAGCATTCCCCGCACGGCGGATGTGCTCCCGAAGAAAGTCAAGGTCGAGGTCAGCTGACCCGCTCCCCAAACCATGCCGCCCAGAGCCGGTCCCGCAGGGGCCGGCTCTATCGTTCCCGAAGCGTGACGCGTCTCCCCATCCCCTGTGTCGTTGTCTTGATCGGACCGGCAAACGCGGGCAAGACCACGTGGGCGCTCTCCAACTTCGATTCGAACCAAGTCGTTTCCTCAGACGCGCTTCGGGGCGTCGTCGGAGAGAGCGAAGAGGATCAGAGAGCATCCGAGGACGCCTTCGCGCTCCTCGATGAGATCGTCGAGAGAAGGCTTCGACGTGGGCTGACGACCGTGATCGACACCACAGCGTTGAACCCAGAGCGACGCGGGCTGTACCGAGCCGTCGCCGAGTCACATCGGATGCCCTGCTATGCCGTGGCGTTCGACGTGCCGCGCAAGGAGCTCGAGGCGCGAAACCGGGGACGTCAGCGCCCAGTTCCGCACCGGGTGCTGGCGGCGCAGATCGAAGCCTGGAGAGAGGCGCACCACGCTCTCTCAGACGAAGGCTTCGCAGCTGTCCTCGAGCCCGGTCCGGTCGTACTGGTACCGGCAGACCAGCTCCGCGCCTCCGAGCTGGCGGCTCGACAAGCCGAGGACCCCATGGCCCTGCGCTTCGACCTCCTCATCCCCAACTTCACCTGGCCCGGTGGCCCCCAGGATCTATGTCGACGGCTGACCCAGCTGGCCAGAGACGCCGAGCGGGCGGGGTTCGAGGGCATCTGGCTTCTCGATCACTTCCTCCAGATACCTCAGGCAGGTCGCGCCTGGGACGAGATGCTCGAGAGCTACTCGACCCTCGGGTACCTGGCAGGCGTGACCCGAGCGGTTCGGCTCGGAACGCTGGTGACGGGCATCACCTATCGGAACCCGGCACTCGTTGGCAAGATGGTTGCCACGCTCGACGTGCTCTCGGGAGGAAGGGCCATCTGTGGTCTCGGGGCCGCGTGGTTCGAGAGGGAGCACACAGCCTACGGCTGGGAGTTTCCACCCCCTGCAGAGCGCTTCGCCCTCTTGGAGGACACCCTCCAACTGCTGCCGCTGATGTGGGGCCCAGGATCCCCAGGCTTCCAAGGGAAGGTGATCGCCGTGCCTGAGGCTGTCTGCTACCCCCGTCCCCTGCAGGAGCGAGTGCCGATCCTGGTCGGCGGATCGGGAGAACGGAAGACCCTCCGGCTCGTGGCCGAGTACGCAGACGGGTGCAACCTCAGGGGCGGACCCGACGAGGTGGCCCACAAGCTCGAGGTGCTGCAGTTCCACTGCGACGACGTAGGTCGCGATCGCTCCGAGATCGAGATCACTCACCTCTCGAGAGCGGTGGTTGCCTCAGACCGAGCTGCTCTCGAGGGCAAGGTCCGCTCCCTCACGCAGGCCGGCCGATCAACCGAGAAGGCGATGCCGGCTCTCAACGCGGGGACGGTGGAGGATCACATCGGGCGCTTCCGCGCGCTGGCCGAGGCAGGGGTCCAGACAGCCATCGTCAACTTTCCGAGTATCGCCGAGACGGGAACGCTGGCTGAGTTTGCACCGGTCATCTCCGCCTTCACCTGACATCTCCGCCTGCACCGCAGGTCTCCGCCTTCACCTGACATCTCCGCCTGCACCTGACATCTCCGCCTTCACCTGAGGTCTCCGCTTTCACGCAGCCGCCACGCGGTCTCCCTCAATATGTGTTTGAC
>CAZKJJ010000500.1:0-2158 GCA_964553055.1 uncultured Acidimicrobiia bacterium | reverse complement strand
GGATCGGCTGAGTCCCGGACCGGTGTGGGTCGTCGGTGACAGGGCCGAGACCGACCTGGCGATGGCTCGCGCCGAGGGATGGAAGGCGGTCCTGGTGATGGGCGGCGTGACTGCACACGTCGAGGAGATACCCGAGGCGCTGCTCCCCGACCTGGTAGCGAAGACACTGCAGGACTTCGTTCACCAGCTCGGCCTTTGAATCGACGAGCTTCGCCACTTCGGACGCTTGAATGAGGTCCATGGACGACCGAGACGCCCACATCGAGCCCGAGCCGTCATTGGCCGAAGCCCTCGATCGCCTCGCCGAGCTGGATCCTGCAGAAGCAGCAGAAGACGCGGAGGCCCTGGCAGCGGAGCTCACCAGGTACCTGGCGGAGTCCGACTGAGCCGCCGCCGGCTCGACCAGGAGCTCGTTCGGAGAGAGCTGGCCAGAAGCAGAGCAGAGGCCACCCGTCTGATCGCTGAGCGGAGAGTCAAGGTGGGCGGCGTCGTGGATCCCAAGCCCGCCTCCATGGTGGACGGCTCGACACCGATCGACCTGATCGGCGAGCGGCCCCGCTACCTCTCGAGGGGAGGAGACAAGCTGGAGGCGGCGCTCAGGACCTTCGCTATCGATGTCGCAGGCAGGAGAGCCTTGGACGTGGGCGCCTCCACAGGCGGATTCACAGACTGCCTCTTGCAGCACGGAGCCACGTCCGTGACGGCGCTCTACGTGGGGAGAGGCCAGCTCGCGTGGACACTGAGGTCGGACCCCCGCGTCGAGGTTCGCGAAGGCATCAACGTTCGCCACGTCGACCCTGGGGACCTGGCCGCTCCTTACGACGTCATCGCCGTGGACGTGTCGTTCATCTCACTCAGAACGATCGCCGAGGCGTTGATCTCGCTCGGGACCGCCCGCACGGACTACGTTCTTCTGGTCAAGCCACAGTTCGAGGCAGGAAGAGAAGAAGTGCCCAAGGGAGGGATCGTCAGGGACGGAGAGGTCCACCGCGCCGTCCTCGACCGGGTGGTGTCGGAACTGGCCGCCCGCGGCCTCGGCATCGTGGCGCTGATGGCGTCTCCTGTTCTCGGCTCCAAGGGAAATCGCGAGTTCCTCGCCCACGCCCGTCTCGGAGAGGAACCGGTGCCTGCCGAGGCGCTCGCGGAGGTCGTGACGTGAGGATCAGGCTGGTGCTCCATCACGACAGGGAGGACGCGCTCGAGTTGGGTAGGCGCCTCTCTGCGCTTGCGTCCTCGGAGGGCCTCGAGGTCGTGGCTGCTGCTGGAGATGCAGGGCGCCTCGGCGTGGAGGCGGAAGAACCAGCGAACAGCGCAGCAGACGTCGTCGTAGCGGTGGGTGGAGACGGGACGGTGCTCGAGGGAGCGCGAATCGCGCTTCGCTCGGGTGCGGCCCTCCTCGGAATCAACGCCGGGCGGGTCGGCTTCTTGGCGGACGTCGAGCCTGCAGGACTCGACGCCGCGGTGCGGGCACTCGCCTCGGGAAGCTGGAACACCCAAGCCGCCATGACCGTGGAGGCCACGATGCCGAACGGAGGTTCGGCGATAGGCATGAACGACGTCGTGATCGAGAAGGTAGCCAGCCATCGACTCGTCTCGATCTCGTTGGCCGCGGACGGCAGGGATGTCGCCACGTACCACGCAGACGGGGTCGTGATCTGCACGCCCACGGGCTCGACCGCCTACAACCTCTCGGCAGGCGGCCCGCTCGTGGACAGGCGGATCGAGGCTCTGATCGTCACGCCCGTCGCCTCGCACAGCCTGTTCTCCAAGACGCTGGTGTTCTCACCGGCTGTACGCCTCGTGTGCCGAGTGGTCGACGAGCGGCCGGTCGGGGTCTCCGTGGACGGCAGACAGGTGGGAACCCTTTCGGCAGGCGAGCAGGTGGAGATCGCCAGAGGAACTGACCCGGTTCGCATGATCAACCTGTCAGGGCAGAGCTTCGACCAGGTCCTGAGGAGGAAGTTCAGCCTGACCTCCGAGAGACAGGGTGAACCTTGATGGACGCGGTCAGCAAGATCGGTCGGGCCATCCCCTCGTGCTACGCTTGGCTCCCGTGACGAAGTACGTATTCGTTACGGGCGGGGTCACGTCCAGCCTCGGAAAGGGCATAACCGCCGCCTCCCTCGGACGGCTCCTCAAGGCACGAGGGCTGAAGGTC
>CAZKJJ010000499.1:0-2170 GCA_964553055.1 uncultured Acidimicrobiia bacterium | reverse complement strand
GATCGCCACGCGTGCACCTTCTTCCCGCAGGCGAAGCACCGGGTACCAGAGCTCAAGGTCTTCGTACTGATCCTCGACGAGCACGATGACGTTCTTTCCAGAAAGAGCCTTACTGCGACTCTGGCTCGTCTCGTTTGATGTATCCATTGGATCACTCCCACGGAGTCGCCATGCGAGCCCTGATCATCCTACTCAAAAGAAGCCGCCACGGGAAATACGGCCCATGACGACGAGGAGATTTGAAACGCCATCGAGCACGCGCTCCACATCCATCTCTGTGTTGACTCATTCGATAAGACGACCGTCTGGGCTGCGGGGATTCACAAAGAATCGGGCGCGCCCTCAGATTTCCACGACGGCGTTCTCGCCACCATAGGTATTCGGGACTCGTTGGCGAGCCCTCGGATCGTCACGCCACTCGCCGTCCACCACGAATCGATATTCATGGCGGCCGGGGCTCAGGGAAACCGAAGCCTTCCAGACGCCCTTCTTGTCCTTCTTCAGCACGTAGCCGTCGGCCCAGTCACAGAAGCTTCCGGTGACCCGTACGCTCGCGGCGTCGGACGCCTCGTAGAGGAATTCGTATCGTTTCTTTCCTGCTGAAGACGACTGTCTCTTCGTTCGTTTGGCCGTTGCGCCGGAACGCTTCTTTGGACTCTTTGCCATGAGGCACCTCCTCCTGGTGTCAAGAACCCTCTCGGGTCGGCGACGCGCAGGCTGTTGGGAGAACCTGTTGACCGGGGACCTCGTCGTCGCGTGATATCCTCGGTTCCGGAGAGGATTCTGCGCCAGACGCTGCTTACTGTCACAATATAGACATTGGCTCCCCCTTGCCAACGCTTTTCTCGACAAAATGACTGAGCTCCGGCAGGTCGCCACTCCCTGGGCTCGCGCCGCCGACGACGTCCTCAGAAACCTAGCCGTGTCCACAGAACGAGGTCTGAGTGACCGGGAAGTCGTGAAGCGAAGACAGCGCTTCGGCCCCAACCGACTCCGGGAGCCGAAGCGAAGGAGCGCTTGGGACATATTGGCGAGTCAGTTCAAGAGCCTCGTGGTGCTGCTTCTCACCGCCGCCGCGCTCCTCTCACTCGCCTTCGGCGACGTTCTCGAGGCGGCCGCCATAGGGGTGGTGATCCTGATCAACACGGCCATCGGTTTCCTCATCGAGCGTCAAGCCGTCCGCTCCATGGAAGCTCTGCGCCATCTCGATCGGGTGATGGCCAAGGTACGCCGCGCCGGGAAGGTGGTCGAGGTGCCTGCCGAGGATCTGGTTCCCGGCGACGTCGCCCTTCTGGAAGGAGGCGACCGGGTCACCGCCGACCTACGTCTGGTGGAGTCGTCTAAGCTTCAGGCGGATGAATCCGCGCTCACTGGAGAATCCTTACCGGTCGGCAAGGTCGTAGACGTTCTGCCGTCGGACGAAGTCCTAGCTCAGCGGAAGAACATGCTGTTCAAAGGCACATCGGTGACCAGGGGCTCCGGCGAAGGAGTCGTGGTCGCCACGGGCATGAAGACCGAGATCGGCGAGATCTCCTCTCTGACCGAGGAGGCGGAAGCCGAAGCGACACCCCTGGAGAAACGCCTCGATCGACTGGGACGGCGCCTCATCTGGATTACCCTCGGTATCGCGGTCGTGGTCGCCGGCGCCGGCATTTGGACGGGCAAGGAGACGATCCTAATGATCGAGACCTCCGTCGCCCTGGCGGTCGCTGCCATCCCCGAAGGCCTTCCCATCGTCGCCACCATCGCTCTCGGCCGAGGCATGCTCCGCCTGGCCCGCCGCCGGGCGCTCATCCGCCGGTTATCCGCTGTGGAGACCCTGGGTGCCACTGGGGTCATTTGCACGGACAAGACCGGAACGCTCACCGAGAACAAGATGGCCGTTCAGGCGATCCTGTTCGACTCGGGTGAGATTCGAATCCAGGACCATCCGCCCTTTTTTCAGAGCGACCAAGGGTTCGTAGGCATAGACGGCGACCCTCGACTGCATCACGCCTTGATGGTCAGCACCCTCTGCAACAACGCCGTCCTTCGTGGTCAGGGCGACGACAAAAAGGAGACGGCGGTGGGCGATCCCCTCGAGGTTGCGCTGCTGGATGCTGGCGCCAAAGGCGGTGTCGACCGTGACGTCCTCGTCGAGAAGATGCCCGAGGCGCGAGACGAGGCTTTC
>CAZKJJ010000498.1:0-2170 GCA_964553055.1 uncultured Acidimicrobiia bacterium | reverse complement strand
CCTGGACGTTTCTCCTTCAACGTCAAGGGAGGGAGGTGCGAGCAGTGCCGAGGCGACGGGACGATCAAGATCGAGATGCATTTCTTGCCTGATGTGTACGTGCCGTGCGAGGTGTGCGAGGGCCGGCGCTACAACCGGGAGACACTCGAGGTGCTGTGGAAGGGCAGGTCGATCGCAGACGTCCTCGAGATGTCGGTGGAGGAGGCCCTGCGATTCTTCGAGAACCAGCCGCCCATCGCCAGAGTTCTCCAAACCCTCTACGACGTGGGACTCGGCTACATCCGCCTCGGCCAGCCTGCTCCCACGCTTTCAGGAGGCGAGGCCCAAAGGGTCAAGCTGGCGAGCGAGCTGGGCAAGCGGGCGACCGGCAGGACGTTCTACATCCTCGACGAGCCGACCACGGGCCTCCACTTCGACGACACCCGCAAGCTCCTGGGCGTGCTGCAGCGTCTCGTGGAGACAGGCAACACGGTGACCGTCATCGAGCACAACCTCGATGTCATCAAGCAGTCGGACTGGATCATCGACCTGGGGCCGGAAGGGGGAGACGAGGGTGGCAGAGTCGTAGCCGAGGGCCCTCCAGAGGCCGTCGTTGAGGTCCCAGAGAGCTACACCGGCAAGTTCCTGAGGGAGCTCCTCTGAGCTGACGTCCGGCTTCTGGTTGCCCCTGCCAGGGCGAGCCAACCCACGGCCCACAGCGGCACGAAGACCCGCACCGCGTTGTTCCCTCCACTCCAGATGGTGCTCGAGGCGAGCACCGCAACCGCCAGCCAGGGAGCCAGCAGCCACCGCACCAGGCCCGAGCGGGTGGCGAGAAGCCCTGCGACCCCCACCGCCACGGCGGCGAGGGCGGCCACTGCCAGACCGAGATCCGAGCTGGGAGTCTCGATCCACTCGATCACCGCTCGCACCAACCCTGCGAGCGGCAGCCCGAAGTTCTCCTTGGCAGAGAACCCGCCTCCCACGACGAAGCTGAGCCACACTGCCCACGAGGCCAGGAGGGCCGAAGGAACGAGTGCCACGGTGGCGGCAGGTCGCCGCTCTCCTCTGAACCAGAGCCAGGCCCCCACTGACCATGCGAACAGCAGGTACGAGTCCTTGGCAAGAGCAGAGGCCGCCAGCGCAACCACAGCCAGGCCCCACCGCCGGTCCAGGACGGCCACCACTGCCCACAGGGCGAGACCGAGCGCGAGGGCGTCTGGCGTAGCCAGCTGGACGGACACCCACAGGCCGATGCTCCCGAGGACGCCGACCATCGCCCACTGCCGTGCGCCCATCCGGCGTGTCAGCACCGACATCGCCGAGGCTGCCAGACCCATTCCCACGATCTCCCACAGAGTGAGACCCCACAGGATCGCCCGCGGTGGAAGCATCCCGAACCCGCCAGCCAGCCAACCACTCAGAGGGCGTCGGAACCTGTAGCCGCCGTCGTCTGTCAGTTCGCCGAGCCCTCGGAGCCCGACCGGGTCGCGGGCGATCAGGTAGAAGTACTGGCCGTCGTGCCCTTCCCCTTCTGTGACGGGGACCCTGCCGAGGTCTGACACGATCACGTCCAGCGCCGGTGACGCTTCGCCGACGCGCAGGGTGGCGGCCAGGTCGAAACCCAACGGCATCAGGTGCAGCACCTGCGCCAGCACACCGACCAGACAGCCGACGAAGAACCAGCGGTGAGCGGCCCACGGCTCGCTCATGCCATGACCTCGCGCCGTCGGCGTACGGAGGTCGCGGCGCCGAGCGACAGCATGCCGAACACCCAGACCGGCGCCAGGACCCTGAGCGCGTTGTTCCCGTGATCCCAGACCCAGGTCGAGGAGAGGACACCCAGCGCCACCCATGGAAGTGTCAGCCATACGTGAAGCGAGGTCCGAGACAAGAAGGCGGCGGCCGTCCCGAACGCCAGTCCCAGCGCCGCCACGGCACCGAACACGACGCCCCGGATCCCGTCGTCAGCCCATCGAGGAGCCGACCGCAGCACACCGGACAGCGGCAGGCCGAGATTGCCGCGAACAGCCAGGCCCTCCGCCGGCCCGATCGACCACGACCACCCTGCGAGCGCCACCGCAGGAAGGCCTCCCACGAGTGTGGCCGCGCGGCGGTCCCTGAGCGACCACCAGGCCCAGCCGGCAACGCCGAGCGCCGTCACGAGATACTGATCCTTGGTCAGGGCAGC
>CAZKJJ010000497.1:0-2172 GCA_964553055.1 uncultured Acidimicrobiia bacterium | reverse complement strand
TCCACACCGACCTGGTCTGCGCCTTTGGTCTGAAGCCATGTCCACAGACCAGCAGGACAGGGTGACTGCACCGTTCCGGAGCCGTTCTCCCCATCAGCATGGGGTTTGCCAGCCGATGACCGGGCAACTGCCGCTACCAGACAGCCACGGCCTGGTCCCTGCAGATCGTCGCTCTGTGCGAAGAACCTGACGTAGCTGCCGTGTGAGTACTCACCGTTGCCGTTGGGTTCCACCGCGTCCGTCCTGCATCCTTCGTCGAGGCTCTCCGAGTCCGTGCAGTCCGCCTCAGGGTCGAAGGACCAATGCAGGTCGCCTTCGTCTGTGCTGTAACTGAACTCCACGTCCGGGTCTCCGCCAAAGGGCGGACCCTCCTGGGCTACTGCCACCCCGACCGCTCCGGCGGCCATGAGCGCGACGACCAGCATCGGCAGGCTCTTGAACAGTCTTCTCACTTCGGCTCCTTCGGCTCGCGCCTCACGACCCACATCTCGGTTACCGCTGAGGAGAGGAAAAGGGTCACGGCCAGAGCGCTGCTCGAAGTGAATGAGCGAGCGGTGGTTGGTTCGGGCGGCCAATCCAAGCCGCGGACGACGGAGTGCACAGTGACCATGGCCCCTATGCGCTTCACCTCGGGCTACCGGCGCGACCTTGTAGTCGTGAGACAGTCGCGCCAAGGGAACGACCCAACAGACTGCTTCGAGCAGGGGAGATCAGGGAGCTGCTTGTGGTTGCGTCGCTCGCACTCGTGGGAGCCCTTCCCTCGCCCCCCCAGCACCGGTGACGTCGGGATCGGATCTCTGGCGCCGCGCTGCATCGTCCTCCGTCGACAGCCACACCGCTCCCTGTTGGTCGGTCTCAGTGTCGGAGAGCACGCGTCCGCTGACGAGAATCTGGCCTGCACGAACGCCAGCAGCGGTCGGCAAGGCGCAGTCGAGGCCCTCGGATGGCTCAGCGCGACGCCACTCCACACCATCGGCGGATGTCCACAAGGCAAGGCTGGGCAGGCCACCTCTGCGGGCTGCGGCACGGTCGACGCCGACGGCGAGATATCCGTTGGCTGCCCTGAGGAGATGGTGGATGGCGGTGGCAGGCGCTGCTTCGATGGGAGCGCTGTGCCACGTTCGGGCATCGTCGGAGACCCAGACTGCGGCTGCATCCTTGATGGAGTCGGCGCCTCCAGCGACCAGACCGTCCTCGGTCTCCAACACTGCGAAGACGCTGGCACCACCGTACATCAGAGTTCCTGACTCGGGCCAGGGGGTCCATCCAAGCCCATCTTCGGAGTGGAGCATCGCACCGTGGCGCTCAGCGGTGTCCCGTCCGAAAGAGAGGAGCCCATGCGAAGTCCGCGCCAATGCTTCAACGGGGCCCGGCATTGCAACGCGCGTCCAAGCGCCCTCGCCAGTGCCTCCCCAGAGGCAAGGCCCGCGCTCGTCCCACCCGTATGCCACGACCAGGCCGTTGAGGATTTCGGCTCCCTCGAAGACGGCCCCTTCGAGAGCAGTCCCTTCTGACGTGAGCTCCCACCCATCCGCGTTGGAACACCACACTCGCCCCGTTCGGTGTCCTGTCCCTTCTGTGGTCTGGGTTCCGAATACGTACCTGACTGTCTGCGAGTTCGAAACAGCGGCGGTGGCCAGCCCGAGCCCCAGTTCGGCGTTCAGGCTCCAGTCGATCCCGTCTACCGACCTCCACACCACGGCTGATTGCCCTGCCCCCTCGCCGACGCCTCCGGCGGCCCACCATCCTGTCTCGTCAGACCAGAGCGCTTCGAGGTGCGCGGCGTCTCCGAGTTGTATCAATCGGCGCGTCCAAAGTCCGGTTGTGAGGACAGGGTCCGGTGGGCGAGGCTTCTGCGGCTCTCGACGGGTTCGGGTCTGCGCATCCACCACCGCCTCGCCGGCGATGGCACCAGTTTCCGGACGGAGCCGACGCCGGACCAGCCTCACCGCCAGGAGCATGAGGAGGATCACGCAGACGACCATCGCCGCGGGCAGGACCGGGAGAACGGCGGGTTCGCGCACGGTCAGATTCACGTCAGCCACCACACGTCCTTCCGCTTCGAGGGTCACCGTGGCAATCCCGGGGCTCAGGTCGGTGGGAAGGGAGGCGGTCACCCTGAAGCTCCCGTCTGGCCTGACAGGAACGCTTGGCACGAGGATGTGCCCGGCC
>CAZKJJ010000496.1:0-2173 GCA_964553055.1 uncultured Acidimicrobiia bacterium | reverse complement strand
CAAGCGATTCAGGGTGCCTTCGATCTCGGCCATCACGATCTTCCGGGACAGGCCGACCGCCTGGCGACCCGAGAGGGCGAAGTACACCTTGCTGGCGACTACGAAGTCCTCCCGGTCCTTTCCTCCCAGCCACTTGCCGATGTATTCCTCGCTGCGGCCACCACTGCCATACACGTTTGCCGTGTCGATGAAATTGACACCACTGGCCCACGCAGCATCCAGGATGGACCGGGCCTGCTCCTCGGTAACGACCTCAACGCCAGAAGGCGAGGTGTGACCGAACATCCATGCGCCCAGGCATGCCTCCGAAACCTCCATCCCGGTGTTACCTAGCCGGAGATACTCAACGATTGGGACCTCTCAGGTCAGAGTCACCATCGAGTTCTACACAACTCGATCGACTCATGCCCACAAGGACTGCATGTGAGTTAGCAGCCGACAAACCGCGTGATCTAGTGAACGATCAGCCAGCTCCCTGTAACACGCAAGCTCTGAACCAGACGGCCAGCCACCACCGCGCACTATGCCCCCGGCAGGACTCGAACCTGCGCACCCGGTTCCGGAGACCGGATGTTCGCCCGGCTGACCAGGAGGTTGTGATAGTTAACGGTCGCTGAGCGAACAGGTGGTCACTTGTCGCAGCGGTGTACCCGTGGGATATTGCAACCGCCCTGCAACCAAGCTGTGGGGCCGAGGAGCGCTCCTCGCCAAAGAAATCAATCCAAAAGGAGAATCTGATGGTGAGGATGAAAGTCCCTGGCTCCGTGTACCGGCGCAGCAATGGTCACTACCAGGCGGTTGGACCTGAGGTCTACGACCCCGTCGAAGGGCGTAGGCGCAGGCCCGGACTCGGAACCTACGAAACCAAAAGTGAGGCCAAAAAAGCTCTGGTGCGTTTCCACGAGGAGCGCTCGCATTCGGGTACATACCTCACAGGCGCAGACCTGCGTAGCCGAAGACTGAGTGACTGGCTGGACGAGTGGTTGGGACTCATCGAAGGTCAGCAGCGATCGGGGAGGCTCGGTGTGCGAACTGTCTGGGGCTACCGGACGGCAGTGGAGCATCACATCCGGCCCGCCCTCGGTCATGTTCGGATCGGTGATCTCAACCATCTCGTCGTTCACCGCTGGCTGTCGAGTCTGGGTGAGATCAAGCGCCTCTCTGATAGAACCGTCCAGCGCCTATACAGGACGCTGCATCGTGCCTTGTCGGATGCGCCGCTGGCAGAGAACCCTGCAGCGCTCCCCAAGCATCTCCGGCCCACGGTTCGGGATGCCAAGCCTGTGTACCGGCCCAGACCGGACGAGATCAACACCTTTCTGGAACATGCGTCCAACTGCCCCAAGAGCGAATACTGCTCGACCTTGTGGCGGGTGGCAACAGTCACCGGGGGCGAGACGAGGCGAGTTAGTGGCCATTGAGTGGGGACCGAGCCAACTAACCAGTCAGACTCTCTACGAATAGCTGGACGATTTCTTCGTCGCTGAACCCTTGTAGGGAAGCATCCACTGCTGCGTTCATTTCACTTGGACTCCAGAACGACCCATCACCTGAGTATCCAACAGTCTCGGCTCCGATGGTGAAGACGTACCCGGCTCCAAGTTCATCGAGTAGGGCGTCGGAGAAAGCGATCGTGCCCTCATCTGGCTCGTATGAGAGGACGACCAAGTAGAGCAGTCCACCCGACGCCCTTGCAGACGCTACTGCCTCAGCAACCACCTGCTCTGAAACACCGGTCTCAGGGTCCACGAAGAAGCCGGTCGAGTCGAGTTGAGTAGCCACCAGCTGGACATCTACCCCACCGCCTCCAAAGATCTCATCCAATGGAAGGCCGCAAGATTCGGCGGCTTCGACCAGTGCCAATCCTGTCGTGAAAATGGAACTGCTTACGCCGGGATCTTGTGCTGCTTCGGTGAACAAAACAAGGGTCTCACTGGCACCCTGGGTCTCGACGAGAGTCTCTGCAAGACATTCTGCCTCGGCTGCATCTACGGCCACGTCCGGGGCCATCTCCATGGCGATCGCTATGAAATCGATCACAGCCGATTCGGAGTCCGCAACCTCCGCTTCTTTGGCGCTGAGGTCGGATTCCAGTGCATCGATCTCTGCCTTCAACCCGGTGATCTCTTCCTCCAGGTCAATCGCCTTCTGCTCCACCGCAGCAAGTGAATCT
>CAZKJJ010000495.1:0-2178 GCA_964553055.1 uncultured Acidimicrobiia bacterium | reverse complement strand
TATCCCAGCTCGGCGGCCAGGTTCCTCAGGGACATGTTGGTGATGGAACGTAAAATCGACGGAGATTTAGGCGTGACATATGTCTTGTCCTTTGTTATGGCAAAGAAGTTCGCGGTGCCGGCTTCGTCGATGTACCTGTGTTCCCTGGAGTCCAGATAGAGCGCTTCTCCGAATCCATTGGACCGGGCCCTCACGGTAGCGCGCAATCCTGCCGCGTAATTGCCCCCCGCCTTGGCGTGGCCGACGCCGAATGGCGCGGCCCGATCGATCTCCTACTCGATGACCAGCTTGGTGGGCGAGAAGCCTTTTTTGAAGTAGGGTCCCACCGGCGTCACGAGAACCAGAAACGTGTATTCATCCGCGGGAGCCACGCCGATCTTGGCGCCGGTACCGATCAGCAACGGCCGCACGTACAGCGCGGCTCCACTTCCGTAGGGCGGAACGAAGCGCTTGTTTGCTCTGACCGCTCGTTCGACGGCGCTGACGAAAACATCGACCGGCGGTGCCTGCATCAATAGGATCTCCGCGGAGCGCTGCATTCGCTTGGCATTCTCGTCGATTCTAAAACCGAGGACGCGCCCGTCCTTGGCTTCGTAAACCTTCAAACCTTCGAAGATCGCTTGGCCGTAATGCAAACAGGTTGCCGCCACATGGACCTGTAGGAGCTCGGAGTCGGTCTCGACCCCACTGTCCCATTTCCCCTCCCGCCAGGTGTAGCGTACATTGACGTCGGTCTTATGCAAGGCAAAGGGCAGGTTGGCCCAATCCAAATCAGCTCTTTCGGTAATCGGCATGGCTTTCTCCTCCTCAGCTACGGTACGCCGGCCAGCCCAACGGGATGCTTGCCCATGAGAACAACCTTTATGAATCGAAAGAATTCTAGGCGGCCGGAAGCCGAAGTTCAACAGCCGCTCGGCGCCATTGAACGAGCGGCGTGGATGAAGCGGCCTCAACGCTGGGGTGACGAGGCAAAATAACCGGGCCGGGCGCGAACTTCATCGGCCTGCCCGCCCCTCACTCGGATCTTCAGACTATGCCACCCGCTCAGCGTCACGCCTTGGGGCTGGTAGCCCATCAAGTACCGACCCTGCATCTCGTTCAGGATGCTCAGGAAGGCATCCTTCAGATCCGCACCGGAGTCCAGGTACCACACCCGTCCACCACTCAGGCTGATGAGATTCTGTAGGAAATCGGGAGCACTGAACTCGGTAGTTCGACCAGCGAAACGGCCCCCGTTTCTCAGGGTGATGCTAATGGCAGGCTTAAAGGCCACGGCGTAAACCACCCCCTCCGACGCCTTCACGACATTGAGCACTTCCGATCCTGTAAGCCAGCTCATGTTGTCCAATCCGTCAGTCAGGAGCACGACCAGGGGTCTGGCCGCTCGACCCTCCACGAGCTTGAGTCCTGCATAGAGCGCGTCGTAGAGGCTCGTCTCCCCCGATGTCATCGGCTGCTCGAGCACCCGATGTAAGGACTCAAAATCATGACTCAGCCTCAAGCGTAACTGCAGCTCGCGGGTAAAACTCAGGAGCCCCACCTCGTCCTCGGGGCCCAAACGTTCGACGAAGGCGTGGGCGGCAGCCCGAAGGTGATCGAGCCGATCACCCAAGACGCTGCCGCTGACATCCAGGAGGAGTATGGCGGCCAGGGGCCAGTCTTGGTGATTGATCAGCTCGACTTCTTGGGGCACTCCATTGTCCAACACCTCGAAATCGTCCTCGGTCAGTCCAGTGACCAGGCGGCCATCACGCCGCACGAAAACATCGGCGTAGACGGTATGAACCTCGATGTTGTATTGGAACACGGCGGCTTCCGATTCTTGGTGAAGGCACGCGCCGAGCCAAAGAACGAACAGGAGAGGGGTCATCGTAAGAGAATCTCCTCCCGCATCGGTTCCAATATCGCTTCCACTCGCGCCGCACCACCTTGCAAGAACCGCCACCATCCATCGGCCCGGAAGGTTCGCTCGCGCTCCAGGAAACGGGTGATGACCTCACGGGCGTTGGCCCACTCGCCCGATCGGTGTAAGGCGTGACTGAGTGCTATGGCGGCAGCCTGGCAATCGGGCTCGATCCGGAGCGCCGCTCGATACGACTCGATAGCAGCGGAAAGGTCGCCGAGCTGATTATAGGACTCGCCCATGAGCAGGTGGGAGAGGAATCTAAGGTGGGGATC
>CAZKJJ010000494.1:0-2180 GCA_964553055.1 uncultured Acidimicrobiia bacterium | reverse complement strand
CTGGCTCGCGGACTGGCGGTCCGGAAGCCCGTTCAGGCGCGCAGTCCGAGCGACTCCGAGGCGCGGTCGGCCAGGTAGTCGGCGATCTCCAGCGAGGAGGTCGCAGCCGGCGACGGCGCGTTGAGGACATGGAACGACCGCTCTGCGTCGACCAGGAGGAAGTCGTCGACGAGGGCACCGTCTGGATTGACGGCTTGGGCCCTGACGCCGCTCTGGCCCCGGCTGACGTCAGCCGGATCCAGGTCGGGCACGAGACGCCGGGCCGACCTGACGAACCGGCGCTTGCTGAAAGAGCGGAGCATCTCGGCCGCTCCCGTCTTCCAGTAGCGGCGGGCTAGCCTACGGAAGCCCCTATAGGACAGGGTCTCCCACAGCTCGCCCGCTTCGACGTCCCTCCAGCGGTAGCCCTCCCTGGCCAGGCCCAGCACCGCGTTGGGGCCCGCATGGACGGACCCCCACACGGTCCTCGTCAGGTGCACACCGAGAAACGGGAACCGGGGATCGGGCACCGGGTAGATGGAGCCTCGCACCAGTCCTGCGCTCTCACCGGCGATGTCGAAGTACTCGCCTCGGAAGGGGACGATCTGCGCCGGCGAGTCGACGCCCAACAACGCCGCAACCCGGTCGGCGTAGAGGCCGGCACAGTTGATGACGGCCCTTGCCTGCAAATCGCCGTCGGCGGCCAGGAGGCGGATGCTCTCTGAGCCGACCTCGGCCGACAGGAGCTCGAACCCGGTCCTGATCTCGGCTCCCGAGGCGGCCAACAACTCGGCCATGCGCTCGGCGACCCGACCGAAGTCGACGGTACCGGTCGAAGGCACATGGAGCGCCGCCACCGCAGAGGCGTGGGGTTCGATCTCCCTGAGCTCCTCGGATGTGACGCGTCGCAGACCTCGGAGTCCATTGGCGTGGCCTCTCCGTTCGAGCTCATCGAGGGCAGGGACTTCGGCCTCCCGGACCGCCACCACGACCTTGCCCTCTCGCAGGTAGGGGATGCTCTGTTCCCGACAGAACGCCACCATCGCCTCTGCCCCTGCCACGCAGAGCTTGGCCTTCAGCGAGCCTGGCCGGTAGTAGAGCCCCGAGTGGATCACGCCGCTGTTGCGGCCCGACTGGTGC
This sequence comes from uncultured Acidimicrobiia bacterium, assembly GCA_964553055.1. Taxonomy (GTDB): domain Bacteria; phylum Actinomycetota; class Acidimicrobiia; order Spongiisociales; family CAZKJJ01; genus CAZKJJ01. The sequence continues at coordinate 1,061 of CAZKJJ010000494.1, read as the reverse complement.
GTGGCGACCCTGCTCTCCTTGTCGACCACCACGATCCCCATGCCGGGGAACCGTTTGGACAGCTCGAGCGCGGTGGCCAGCCCCAGGATGCCGGCCCCGACGACCGCTACGTCTGCACGCTCCATCGACTCCCCCGCGGACTCAAGGATCCTACAAAGCGCACAAGATCGCGAACTCCAGACCTCGATCGCGAATTCGGGATGTGAACCGCGATTCCGAGGCTTCAGGCGCGATTTCCTTCTCAGGGACGCGAATTCCTCGACAGGCGGGGGAAAAAACCTCCTAACGTCGCAAAACCGATGTCCGGCCGGGCCACCCGCGGTGGTGGAGCCTCCGTACGATCCCGCCCGCATGTTCCGACGTCCGCTGCCGGCAGGCCCTCAGGCGTTCCTCGCCTGGGCCATGTTGGGGGCGCTGATCACCTACGGAACCGCGTCGCTCCTGGCCTCGCCGCTCGTCACCTATGGAGGCGGGCTGGTCGTGCTGCGTGGCCTCTTCAGAGACACGACCGAGTGGCGGGACGCGTTGGGTCTGCCTGCCGGTGTCGGGGCCTTCCTGCTGCTGATCGGCAGCCTCACCATCGGCTACGACGCCTGCGCCGCCAGCCAGGCCTGCGTCGGAGGGTCCACCGTGTCGTACCTGGTGCTGGGAGCGGTGATGGTTGGGGGACCGTCGGGGCTGTGGATCCTCAAGAGACGCGGGGTCCCCGTCGGCGGGGAGGCCTAGATCCCCAGCTCGTCCGCCAGCAGTCCTCTGTGATAGGCAGGGTCGCCGAACAGCAGCTCAGAGGACTTGGCCCGCTTGAGGTACAGGTGGGCGTCGTGCTCCCACGTGAAGCCGATCCCGCCGTGGATCTGGATGCTCTCCGATGCGCAGAAGAAGTAGGCCTCCGAGCAGTAGGACTTGGCAACCGGAGCAGCCTGCCTGAGCTCTTCCGGGTCGTGGGCGGCGGCCCAGGCCGCGTGGGAGGCAGCTGACCGGGCCGATTCCACCTGAACGAGCATGTCGGCGCACTTGTGCTTGATCGCCTGGAACGAGCCGATCGGCCTCCCGAACTGGAT
>CAZKJJ010000493.1:1027-2185 GCA_964553055.1 uncultured Acidimicrobiia bacterium | reverse complement strand
GTGATGACGATGAGCTATGCGATCTCGAAGGGAATTAGACGTCCGCGTACGCGCGGGATGGCGCACGGCGTTTGCGGCCGATTGGGAGTGGCTCCAGCCGGGACGTCAAACCCATGAGACGGGCCAGATCAGGCGGTTGAATGGACTGACCGTTCGATAACTCGACTCCACCCTGTTGGTCTCCCGGCTTCGAGCAACGAACTGCAGACTAGACCGGGAGTGCCCGAGGTCGATACTGAACAAAGAAGTCCGACGACCACCTCGTCCCGAGACAGCGTGACCGGGGAGAGTGACTTCGCTTATCCACCGACAGGTGACGACGGGCTTGGATTTGCACGAGCGCTCCGTCTCGCGATCCCGCTCACCTTTCTTCTCTGGGCAGTGTTGGCGGCTTTCATCTTTGCGATCCTCGCCGCCACGTAGTTCAGGGATCGATCTCTCGCCACAAGTGCTGAAACCTGCCTCGAGCCGGGCGAGAAGTATTCGGCTATGCGGCCCTGTAAAGATCCGCCCTAGGTTCGTACTCGTCTTTGTCCGTCCTGCGCCTGAAATCCAATTGCGCGGATCTCAGAGCGGGCGCTAGACCACCATCCCGAACTGGCTGACGCCACCTTCCTCGGGAATCCAGAGACCAGCCGAGCTCACGAAGCTCGGGGGTGTTTACCGCCTGCCATCCGGTGTGTCGAAGCTGAAGAGGAACTCGTGTCTACCGACTCTGTGCGAGCCGAAGGCTGAGATCGATCCGAAGTCTCGATTACAGGTCCTGCATAGATTCACATCGCCTCCAGCGAGGTTGGGTTTCTCCGGTCGATGCTACTCCGTGGCTCGGCGTGACACAGGGATCGATGCCTGCAATACGCGCACGACGAGCGACAGTGAGAGGAGATGGCATCGACGCGATCCGAGCAGGAATGCATAGCGCCAGATTGATCTTGGCACTCCGTAACGCCAAGATCATGGTGCGGTGGCGCTTCTAGGCCGTTCCCTTGGCCGACGCCTGGAGAAGGCGGGTGACCGGATTTCTGGAGAGATTCTCTCCAATCCACACGTACCTGACTGTCACTTTCAACCCGCTATCGCGCCGCATGTGGCCGCAAGAGCACTTACGACCTACTCGGAGCACTCGCACTACCTTCGGGACATCCGAGATCCCGGTCG
>CAZKJJ010000493.1:0-1017 GCA_964553055.1 uncultured Acidimicrobiia bacterium | reverse complement strand
GGTCGAACCGAGGATGCCGTGCGAGCCTTCACCTGGTGGCTGCTTGCCTCCTCTGGAAAGAGACGCAACAACGACGACTCAGAGGCGGTGAAGTTCGCGAACGAAGTTCTGCCGCTTGGCGAGACCCTTCGAGAGCAGATCGCCCCCGACGGGGAAGTGTGTGACTCAACGTTGCTCTTCTGGAGGCTTATGGATATCGGGTCTGGGATGAGTTGGATAGAGGCAGGGCTTGCGGAGGCGGATCAGGGAGAGCCGTATTGGGAGTTCGTCGTTGATGCGGCACTCAGGACACTTCAGGGGGGCGATCAAGCACCCCACATGGACTGACTCCGCCGGGAGCCCGGCCGCCGACGTGTATGGCTCGGAGGAAGGCCCCGGACCGCCGGCCATCTGAAAACGAATTCGCTGCCAGAGGCGTACGGTTCCGACTCGAAGGAGGTCGCTGCTATGGGGAGATGGTTCGGTCTTGGCCTAGTGGTCCTTCTCGCCGCTGTCGTTGTCGGTTGTGGAGCGAGCGGAACCGACAGACCGGATGAGATGGAGCTACGGAACTTCTGGGAGCGCCTTGAGTCCGAGGACCTCGTAACGCTCGTCCGTTGGGAACTGGAAGAGGGAGAGACTGGGCTTCGGGAGCTTGTAGAGAAGGCGGAAAGCGGTCAGCCTCTCACTCAGTTCGAGGAGAACTTCATTGCGGAACTTAGGGAAGGCTTTCTTCCCAACGCTTTCATCAGCGTGGAAACCTTCGAAACGGACGCACTTGTGTGCCAGATCCCCCGTCCGTTCGTTCTCGCGGAGCCAGGTGACTTTGAGATCCGAGTCGTGATAGATCCCAAGAACTTTGAGGATCTCGATGGAAGGCCGTGTCTGCGGGAGGGGCTCGACGAGTGAGCGACGGCCGGGGGCGGTGGCCTTGGGTGGCGCTCACGGCGCTCATCATCGTCCTTGGAGTCCTTGGCGGTCTTTGGCCCGCACCCCCCTCCCGCGTTGACACCTGAGTAGCTGAGAGATACCGGACGG
>CAZKJJ010000492.1:0-2198 GCA_964553055.1 uncultured Acidimicrobiia bacterium | reverse complement strand
TGATCCACCGACCGTTTCTGGTCGGAGAACAGCTCCATAACTCCCACCACATCCCGTCCGGCGACCACCGGGATGCCAAGAGCGGATACGACCCCGTCGGCCAACGCCGCTGCTTGGCGGACTTGGAATGTGCCGGGCGTCAACTCTTCACTCCATTCCACTCTTCCTTCCTTCAGGATCCGCCCCGGTAACCCCTCGCCAGTGGCGAAGCGGGCGTTCACGGACGCGTCACGGAGAGTGGGAAACGCCGCTCTCTCGCCCCTGTCGACGGAGGAGTGCCACAGACCTGTGGACACCAGCGTGTCGGTTTCGTCGGGCGCCTTGAGCAGAAGATGGGCTGCCGGCCAGGAAAGGGCGGAGCAGACGCCCGCCATTGCCTTCTCGAAGGCCTCGTCCGGGCCGGCAGCCTCGTTGGCGGCCTCTGTCACGTGCTGGAGCACCGAAAGGAACTCGTGTCGCCGTTTGAGTCTCTCTTCGGCCTCCACCCGCTCAGTGATGTCCTGTTTGATCACCATGAGGCAGGGCGCGTGGCCGAGCTCGACCCGCTCCGCGGAGACGATGAATCTCCGAGCCCGACCCTCGGCGTCTTTGAGCCCAATCTCGAAGCGAGACCCTTCGTCCGCGCTTTGACGGAGCCTCTCGTAGAAGCTCTGCACTCCTCCGTGAGCAGCCATCTCGGAATTCGTCACGGGACGGCCCCGCGCCTCCTCCCGGCTCAGCCCCATGATCTGGAGCCATTGATCATTGGCGTCCACCAGCCTACCGTCGGCTTCCTGTCGTACCGAGAGGGCGGCAGGGCTGGCCCGGAACAGGGTCTCGAAGCGCTCTTCCGATCGACGAAGTTCGTCCTCGGCCTCCTTCTGGTCCGTGATGTCCCGGGCAATCCCGTCGATCCGGTCGAGGTCGCCGTTCGGACGCCTGACAGGCACCATCGTCTCAGCTATCCACTTCGCTGAGGCTCCTGCGGAGTTCCGAAACCGATACTGAAGGAACCCAGCCCGTCCATGGGCGATCGCTTCATCGATCCGCGCGAGGACCCGATCCCGGTCGTCTGGATGGAGCCCGTCCCTCCAGACATCCAGCGTGAAGTCAGTAGGGCTAAACCCGAACACGTGTTCGGCTGCCGGGGAGACGTATTCCAACCTGGTACGTTGGGAGTCGGTGCTGTAGATGACATCGGGCACCGAGGTCACGATCCGCTCCAGACGAGCCTCCAGGGAGCGTGCATACTGGGCCAACTCGGCCTGGGCTCGCTCGAGCTCGTCTTCCCTGGACTTGAGCATTGCATTCTGGCGGACCGCCTCCTCGAACGTGGTCAACAGGAGGTCCAGGATCTGTTCCCGGTCCGAGGTGATCTCGTACTCCTGCCCCCGGAAGAGGACAGACACGCCCGCTCGAGCCGAACGCCCGGCCCGGATTCGCCTTGCGGCCAGGAGTGCGTTGAGGTGGTTGAGAAGAAACTCTCTGTCGTACGGCTTGGTGAAAAAGTTATCGGCGCCGGCCTCGAGCCCGCGGATGATGTCCAGCGGATCGGACAGGCTGGTCAAGAGCACGACCGGCGGTGATGACGCCCCGCCGTGGGCCTTGATGCGGCGGCACAACTCGTAGCCGTCGAACGATCCAGGCATGATGATGTCCGATACGACCACGTCGTATTCGTCCTGTCGGAACCTCTCGAGAGCGGACTCACCGTCTGGGGCATGGGTCACCCGAAACCCGGCGTCCTCCAGGTCGCCTCGAAGGAGGGCGGCCTGGGTTGCGCTGTCCTCGGCGATGAGGGCGTGACGAGGCTGATCAGTGGAAGGCTGAGGCATTGGAGCGGGTTCCTTCAGATCTGGTGGGGGCCTGGTTGGGATATCGGAGCTGGGGCCGCCAACTCTCGGAGTCTCCGGCTCATTTTGTCGGGAGGGAGGACCTCGTGGGCCAGGCCCGCCTCGATAACCGAGTGTGGCATCGCATGGACAACGGAGCTTTCAGCGTCCTGTGCCAGAACCAAAGCGCCTCGTTCACGGGCGGTTCGCAGGCCCTCAGTGCCGTCCCGTCCCATTCCCGAGAGAATGATCGCCACCAGACCGGCCCCGTATGATTCGGCGGCTGAGCAGAACAGGACGTCGGCGGCTGGGCGGTGTCCGGCGATTGGCTCATCGTTCAGAAGCGCTAAGCGGCCCCCTGACCGAACCGCCAGATGGTTTCCTTGG
>CAZKJJ010000491.1:0-2198 GCA_964553055.1 uncultured Acidimicrobiia bacterium | reverse complement strand
GCTGAGCACATACCGGGGGCCGCGGTTCGGCAGGGAGGGGGTGCGGCGGCTGCTAGAGATGCTGGAGGGCGCGGCGGAGCAGGCCTGCTAGGTGGCGGCTGCCGGAGGCGCAACCGACGTCGCGGTCGTCCTGATCGAGCTGGGCGCCGCGGCCATCGTCCTCGGCACCCTGGCCCGGATCGGGTCGCGGATCGGCCTCTCCCCGATCCCCCTCTATCTGCTCGCCGGACTCGCCCCTGTGCCGGGAGGCATCGGCGTAGCGGAGGCGGTCCTCACCGCAGGACTGGTGGCAGTCGGCGTCGACGACAACACCGCGTTCGCAGGAGCCGTCGTCTACCGCATGATCACCTTCTACATCCCTGCCGTGGTCGGCTGGTACGCCGTGCGCTGGGAGGAGGCTCGCGGCTACCTCTGATGCTCGGCCACATCCGGGGCCGGCTGCGAGAATGCCAAACGATGCCCCACATCGAGCTCATAGGACCGGACGACGCCGAGGGTGCTCTCCTACGAGAGTACGAGGCAGCGCTGCGCAGGGCCGGCAGGCTCTGGAACATCGTCTCCATCCAGTGTCACACCCCCGCCATCCTCCAGGCCAGCATGCATCTCTACCAGGTCATCATGCACGGCCCTTCACCCCTCAGCAGGGCTCAACGCGAGATGCTGGCCGTCGTGACGTCCCAGGTGAACGAGTGCCACTACTGAGTGCAGGCTCATCTCCACGACCTCCGGGCCGAGGTCGAAGACCCCGACATGGTGGACCGACTCGCCGAGGACTGGCGAGGAGCCGGCCTCGACGCCCCAACGGAAGTGCTGCTCGGCTACGCGGAGAAGCTGACGGCCACGCCTGCCTCATGTAGCCAGGACGACATCGAGCGGTTGCGTGCCGCCGGCTGGAATGACGAGGCCATCAGCAGCGCCACCCAGGTGATCTCCTACTTCAACTACATCAACAGGATCGCGGATGGTCTGGGAGTGGAGATGGAGCGCTGGATCGACGGTCGCGGCCGTCGGTTGCCATGAAGCTGATGTGAACCTCGGTTCTGATCAGAGGCGTCGCTCGTGACTGTCGTGGCCCGACCTACCCCGCAGGGCTGTTCGAGCCGGGGAGGCGCTCCTCTCTGGGACCCTTCGCCCCACCCCACCAGAGCGTGCGCTGCGGGAAGGCGATCTCGATTCCGCCCGCCGCCAAGCCCCGCCTGACAGCCGAGGCGGCCGCGTCCCTCGCCATCCAGCCATCCACGAAGCGCGGGTCGTGCCAGAAGCGGACTGCCATCGTGATCGTCGAGTCGTCGAACTCGTCGATATAGGCCTCCGGGGTCGGATCGGACCTCACACCATCCACACCGACTAGGGCTCCCAGTGCGACCCTCTTGGCTGCTGTCAGGTCGGAGTCGTACGCGAGCCCGATGTGGAGGGTCGATCGTTTCCCACCCAGGACGGTGTGGTTGACGAGGGGCTCGCGGAGGACAGAGGCATTCGGGATGTGCACCCGCTCGCCATCCTGCGTCACCAGGATCACGCTCCTGGCGTTGATCTCGGAAACGGTACCGTCGTGACCGTTGGTGCTGATCTGATCGCCTGGACGAAACGGTCCTCGAGCCTCGATCACCAAACCAGACCCGAAGTTCTCGAGCAGCGGACGGGCTGCGAACGCCACGATGATCAGCACGAAGCCGAGCGAGGCCAGCAAAGGGCCAACTGCCACACCGACCCTCTGCAGCGCGGCGGCCAATCCCACGACGAGCACGACGTAGTAGCTGATACGGCCAAGGAGCGGGCCTACGTACGCGGGGATCGTGAGCGGCCTGCAGAGCCGGATGATCACCCTGCGGGTGATCGCCGCCAGGATCAGCGTACCGAGGACGATGCCAAAGGCGATGAGGACATCCCAGCCGGACACACCCGAGGTGTCTATCGCCTCCGCCAGTTGATCGACATCGACGGTCTGCGCTGCCATCCGTGCGCCCAACATACCGGGCGAGGGGGCCCGGACCTGGGAACTGAACGAAGCGCCCCGGCCCAGGACCACGGGCGTCCTCCATGCCGCGGAGAGCGGTCAAGGGCAGGTCGTGCCTCCCGATCACGTAACGTAGCCGGACCATATGAGCGAGCCTCGACAGGTCCGGGTGACGGAGAAGCCCCTGGAGGAGACACCTCGGGAGGCGGAAGCTCTGGCACGCCTGGCGATCGGCACGACC
>CAZKJJ010000490.1:0-2204 GCA_964553055.1 uncultured Acidimicrobiia bacterium | reverse complement strand
TTGTCAAATGGATGTTTGAATATTGGCCATGGATTTGACCGTTGGCACCCGCCAAGCCAAAGACGCTCTCTTCGACGACTTCGCCCGGGTGGCGTCGGCCCTGGCCAGCGGTCGTCGGCTCGAGATCGTCGACGTCCTCGCCCAGGCGCCCCGGTCCGTGGAGGACATCGCCAGGGCAATCGACCAAACCGTGGCCAACACGTCGCACCATCTGCGGCGTCTCGCCGACGACGGTCTCATTCGATCACGGCGGGAAGGGCGTCACATCATCTATGAACTGGCCTCTGACGATATCTACCGCCTATGGCGGACACTTCAACAGGTCGCGGCCGACCACCATGCCGGGCTCGATGAGAGGGCCGAGGAGTACCTGGGTGATCGGAGCGAGATCGCGGCGATCTACCAGGACACCCTTCGCCACTGGCTGGATCGTGGGAGAGAGGTAGTCATCATCGATGTCCGACCAGAGCCCGAATACGAAGCAGGTCATATCGAAGACGCCATCTCCGCACCACCGGACCGTCTCGGCCAGGTGCTTCCATCCCTACCCGATCGGGCCGACGTCGTCGCTTACTGCCGGGGTCGATACTGCGCCTTTGCCGACCAGGCCGTCCGTCAGCTGCGTGCCTCCGGCCGAACCGCATATCGGCTCGAAGCCGCCTACCGGGAGCGGGCCGACGGCCGGGATCCGTAGAGCTCTGGGGCGACTCCCGGAATACCGGCCACGAGGTGGCCATCCGGCGAGAATGAGACCAGGCCCGGCCCATTGACCTCTCCTGCGCGCCCAGTTCTCATATTCGCCGATGGCTGACGGTTCTTTCGTGCCGTGGCAGGTCTTGTCGCCAAACTCGACACCGAACAGGAGCTGACGTTCCTCCCATTGGACGATCCTCGAGCGGTCGAGATCCTGCCGAGTCTCACGCCGGACGAGCGCAAGGAATCGGGGCACCTGGAGATGCCTGGCGGTGACGACCTCACCAGCGGCCCCGGCATCGAGGCACTCTTCATTGCCCTGAAATGGACCCATCTGCTCGGGCTCCTTCTGCGCCTCCTCCACGTCAGACCACTGCTCGGTTTTTCCATGGCATGCTCAAGCGAACCAGATCGTCACTTCGTCGGTTGGTGCCCGACGTCGATGGTCGGCGCCGCCATCCGTGATCAGCCTCGATGTCGAGGCGCATGAGAACCCCCGTGCCGCCTCGGCGATCGTCGACGACACTCAGCCACACCAAACAGGTCCATCGCGCGTTTCTTGCCGGAGGGCTGCGATGGAAGGGTAAAGACTTCGAGTATGACGCCAACGAGAAGTGGTCGCTGGCCAGGTGTTTCGCTGGCTTCGCCCAGTTGGCGGCTCATGCCGCGACGGTGCCGGTTCAAGGCCTTCCGCGCCATCACCGAAGACCAGGGCACGTGGGCCTTGTCTACCAAGTGTGTTGCCGTGACCTTGTGCTCTACGAATTGCAGAACGGCGTCAAGCCAAGGTGGCACATGTTGACTTCCCTGTCGATATGACTGCTCTTGGTTTCGTTGCCGTGGTCCCGGTCGGCACCATGACTCGGTGGTTGGGCACTGGCCTCATCGGAAGGCAAGACCGCTTCGGTGCGCCGAGAGGACGTCACATGAATCTCCCGACTTCCTGGTCACCGGGTGTCGACATGGGGACTAACACCGTTTCAGCACCTCATTCGGTGGCATATGCGCCCCGACCTCCGGTGTAGCTTCTTCATCATGATGGCGCGACCGGCAAGGTCTTCATCGGCGGTGACGAAGAAGGCGCGCTGAGTCGCCGGCACTGCCACGTGGCCGATCGGCCGGTTGCGATCAGCGCCATCGAGATCTCATCAGCTCCCGACCCCCATCCCCACGTCAAGGAGGAACCACGTTGAGAAGACTCGCGACCAGCCATTCCCTGACCCTCTTTGTGATCCTGGCCTGTGTCTTCTCCTGGTGGCTCGTGCCGCTCACCGGGTTCCCCCTGGGATCTGGCCCCTTCCTCGCCGCTCTGCTGGTACTTGGATTGAAAGAAGGACGGTTGGGCCTGAAGGCGTTGTTAACCCAGATCCTGAAGTGGAGGGTGGGATGGAAATGGTATGCAGCAGCAATTCTGCTTCCCGCGAGCGCCGCTGTTTTGGCCGCGGTGGCGACCGTGCAGCTGGGCGCAGCGCGACCGACCGCTGCCGAGCTCGACGCCTGGACCGAGGTCC
>CAZKJJ010000489.1:0-2213 GCA_964553055.1 uncultured Acidimicrobiia bacterium | reverse complement strand
CACGGTGGTACCCACCGAGACGGTGATCTCGCTGGGTTGAAACGAGATGTCCCGCATCACCACCCCGGCTTCTTCGTCCATGTCGATGGTTGTGGTCGAGGTCGAGGTCGCGGGTGGTGGAACGATGGGTTCCAGTCCCAGTGCCCTGGCCAGAAACGAGGCCATTTGATCACGTGTCACCAGGCCGTCGGGACAGTAACGGAGGGGGGCAGTGGCGCAGCCGGTGGTGATTCCGAGGTCGTGCATCCGTTCCGCCAGTAACGCATACCAGGCGTCCTGGGAAACGTCGACGAACAGACTTCGATAGGGGCCGAGATTGGTGTCTTGGCCCAGTGCTCGGAGTATGAACGCCGCCATCTCCCCGCGGTTCACCGGGTCGCCGGGCCGATAGGTTCCATCCTCGTATCCCTGGGAGATGTTCAGTTCGAAGAGCCGCTCCACGTAAGGGGTGAACCACTGGCCTTGGGGGACATCGGAGAAGTAGCCCTGAAAGGTGGGCAGAATGGCATCCTGGCCAATTCCCCTCAGGACGAACGCGGCCATCTCGGCCCTGGTCACATTCTGAGCCGGGCAATAGCGGTCGTTGACCGGGGGGTTACACCCCTGGGTGATACCGGCCGCGGCGATGGCCTCGATATTCGGCTCATGGGGATTGCCATCGTCATCAGTGAATGTCCCCCCCGGAGGCAACACCTGGGCCAGAGCCACCCCGGTCAGAGCCAGCCCCAGGACAGCGACTGTGGACCCAATGAGCCTTTTCATAGTTGGGGGTACTACGGATGGGGAGGCCAACCGGTTCACGGGCTCGGCTGTTCATCGCTCATCTGGATCTTCAGATGGCGGCCGGCTAGGCGATCCGAGCAAACGCGAGAAGCAGTTGAATCGCGGCCAGGATCAGGTTCCCGATGGTCCCGCCGAAATTCGATGCCAGGGCAACCAGGAGAGCGAAGCCAGCGCCGGCGAACAGCGCCACCGTCGCCAGATCGCCTCTGGTGAAAATCAGAACGGCCACGGTGACCTGAAAGACGACTACCAGGACGGTGACCGCAGTTGCGTTGGGCAGGACCACACGGTCTACGAACCATCGGGCGGGGCCGAACCAAGCGCCTTCGGCAAAGCTGCCGTAGAACTCATCGGAGTGCGAAAGCGTGTAGACGGTGTTGAACACGGCTCCGATCGAGAAGATCACACCAATGGCGATCTCAGCGACGCTGCGGAGCGTGTCCGTTGCGGCTCTCCACCCACAGACCCATCAGATACGTTGCCGCGAAGATCGAGGCGAACGGAATCCACGTTCCCAATGGGCTGGTGAACATCTCGAAGCTGCGTTCGATGATGAGAGCAACGAGGAAGAAGTCCACAACGATCACGAATCCGACAAAGGTCAGTGCGGTCTGGATGGGAGTCGTGTAGCCGAAGCGTCGGTAATAGTTCCACGAAACCGTCCCGGCGAAGATCGGCGCACCGATGGCATGGACCACCAGTGCGAACTCGACCGATACCAAGGCCATGGGGATCATCATGGCCGCGGTGCACAGTCCCCAGGAGACGAACGCATGAGCAAGCAGCGCCAAACGTTCCCTGCGGACAGACCGTGAGGATCGATGCATCTGTGTGAGTGTCATTACGCCTCCTGTTCTGCGGCCCGGTGGAGGGACCCGTCAAATGCCAGATGCCCGTCCTGAGAGGCGCCTATGGATTGGCTACCTATTTGGCTCTCTTTCTCTTGTCCCGCCACCGCGCGACGAGGCCCGGAGGTCGAGGTAGCTCGAACTGATGACCCTCGAAGCACAGGTACCGATTGCGATCGGTGATCCTCCCTGTGCGTTCGACGTCGGAGCATCCGCACTCTGGGCAGCTCATCGCTGTTGCGGCACGATCGAATACGACCATCGCCTCCTCCTGAATATGTCGGCCACCTCCCACCAGGGAGGCAGGTGCTCACCAGGTGCTCACCATCAATCCTGAGCCCGTCAGGCGGCAATACCAGAGGATTAAGTCATAAAAGGGCTCAACGCGAGGAGCAAGGGCCACCAATCTCGATATGAGAGATCGTGCCGTCAAGCCGTCTGTTGATCGAACATCGCCGGAGCGGATACGCGAATCCGTCTAAACCTCAGCGGCTTCATATGCGTTCTTAGGGTGTGAAGTACTCCCCGATCTGTGAGGTTGGATGGTCGAGTCCGATGGCTTGTCGGAGGTTCGCGTCCCCG
>CAZKJJ010000488.1:0-2218 GCA_964553055.1 uncultured Acidimicrobiia bacterium | reverse complement strand
AGCGATTCCGTGTTCTGTCCCTGTGCGATCGGTGGCGTCTTGAATCACGCCACCGTCAACCAACTCAACGCTCGAATCGTGGCTGGATCGGCCAACAACGTCCTTGAAGAGCCGGAGACGGGGAGGATCCTCTTCGATCGCGGTGTTGCCTATGCCCCAGATTATTTGATCAATGCCGGTGCCCTCATCAAGGGGGTGCGATTCTTGTTGCGCGGAGAGCGCGACAGCTACCAGGCCATCCGTGATATCGGGACCCAAACGCACGAGCTCCTCGAAACCGCAGACAAACGGCAAGAGCCACCCGAAGCGATCTTGGATAGACGAATCCGTGAACGGTTGAGGTCTCGTCGCCTCTGGCGCCAATGGTATTGGCCGTCCGCTCAGCGCCAGTAAGCCAATGGGGAGGCCAGCCCACCGGTGCCCGGTTTGACCGCCTCCCTGAGCGACCCTATAATCAGTATCCCGGAGGCCAGCTCGCCTCTCGGCGGGACACGGCTTCGGTCCTAATCCTTAGCGAAACAGGCCAAGACCGTCCATCACCAGCCACGCACAGGCTGTGATCGGAAGCCGGTGCCTGCGGAGGAGATTTCATGGCGCAGAAGAAAACAGCTACGCGTTTCAAAAGCGCATCTTCAAAGAAAAAGGCGGCTCGCAGTTCAGACGAGCAGGAGCGGTATGTTAAAGCTGTCGGAGCGTTCGAACGAGCGTTGAGGGCCTTGTACAAGCGCGATATCGAAAAAGCCCACAGTCAGTTTAGCTCCCTCATCTCGGCCTTTCCGGAAGAAAGAGAGCTCGCGGACCGAGCCCGTGGGTATATCGCTTATTGCGAGGGAGAGCTCACCCGGAGTGCCTCCAGCAAACCCAAGGAGCTCGAAGAGCTGATTACCCAGGGTGTCTTTCTTCATAACCGCGGCGAATACGACGAGGCTATCAAGTACCTCACCAAGGCAGTGGAGATGGATCCCAAGAACGACCACGCCCATTACTGCCTGGCCGCAGCATACGCCCGGGTTGGAGACTCACGAGGTGCCTCTCGTCATTTGAAGCGCGCCATCACGTCGGACTCGTATAACCGGGTACTGGCCAAGACCGACAGCGATTTCCAATCGATACGGAATGATCCGTCGCTGGCCGACCTTCTAAGCGAGGATCCCTCCAGCCTCATTCCGTGACATACGATCTCGGTGTCGTGGCCATCGGGGGCGGCGCCGGTGTTGCGGCTGTGCTGAGCGGCCTGCAATGCTTTGTTTACCCGAGCGGCCCGGGTTGGCGCTTCCCGCAGGTTTTCTTCCATCGACTGAGCCTGAAGGCGCTCACCAGAGGGAGCTGACGGATCCGCCATAGCGTGATAGTCTTAGTTTCCGAAACATGAGCTCATCGCTAACCGCTATCCTTTGGGATTCGGGCCCAAGACAGTCCGAAGCGAATCTGTGCGGCCGGCCGCTCTGGCACTGGACTCTCCAAGCGGCCCGAGCTCTGGAGCCCGAGAGGGTCCTGCTCGTCACCCATAAGAAAGCACCGCCGCCGATGCTCGGGGTGCGGTCCTTGAGCCGCCGTCGGCTCGAGGCGGCCCTGGGAGGGCGCGAGGGCGCCGTGATTCTCCTTCCTGCCGAGCTTCCGTGTATCCGCCCTCGCAGCCTGAAGCGTCTCGTAGCGGCTTCCCGCTCGGCACCTCGTTGCTTGACTTTATCCCGAGAGACGGATCGCGCCGAGGCCGTGGTGCTCTGCGGCCCGTCGCCAGTGTTCAAGAAAGCACTCCGCAGGCGGGCCCAGGCAGATACCATCGCCAGGTTCAGTACTCTCGTCGAAGCCCGCCCCGCCTCACATCTGCACCCGGAAGAGCTGATCGTCGTCCGCAACTCGACGGACCTGGCAGAGGCCGCCCGGACCCTCCGTCGTCGCAAGTGTATGGAGCTTCTCGCCAAAGGAGTCTTTGTGGATGACCCATCTACGGTTCATATCGATCCGAGCGCGCAGGTGGGACGAGGAACACGAATCCAGGCGTGGGTGGTCATCGAGGGGGCAACGCGCATCGGCAGCAACTGCGAAATCGGCAGCTTTTCGCACATCATCGACTCGGTGATTGGGGCCGGAACGACCTTGCTCGATCACTGCTTTGTGCGCTCGAGCCGGATTGGAAAGGCCGCTCAGCTCGGCCCCTTCGCGCACCTCCGCCCGGACTCGATCATCGGCACCGGAGCCAAAGTCGGGAATTTCG
>CAZKJJ010000487.1:0-2218 GCA_964553055.1 uncultured Acidimicrobiia bacterium | reverse complement strand
GAAGCTCAGTTTGCGGGCTGAACTCATGCCCGCCGTCGCCGGTCCTACTCTGGGCGTCGATGCCCGACCCCGGCGACGCCTACTACAGCGACGAGGAGACGCGAGCGATCCATGCAGCCCGGCCACTGCGGGGGTTGGACGTGAATCAGGTTTGGCTGCTGCATAGACACCTGCTTTGGGCGGGATATCAGCGCCAGCGCTACGAGGCGGCGTTTGCGGGTTCAACTCCGCCCGGTGATGACTCGGCTTGGATGGGGGAGGAGTGGTTCGTTTCCTTCGCGCTTTGGGCGGCGCTGCTGTGGGTGGTGATCGAGGGTTTCAACGATCGGGGGATAGAGCTGGCCGATCGGCTGGCCGAAGACGTTGCCGCGCTCGAACCGACGCTGAGGGGATTCCGCCATACCGTCTTCCACGTCTCCCAGCGGAGCCACCATGACCCCCGCCTGTTCAAGTTCCTGGGCGACGCCGCCAACGTCGCCCGCATCTCTCGGGTCTCCGAGGGCATGGCGGGACTGTTCTGGCACGAGGGAGAGGAGCGCAAGCGCGAAGGCAAGTTGCCGCCCGATTAGTGCCGTGGGGCGGGGATCGGAACTAGTCCTCAGCGAGCAGAGCTGCCGCGATCTTCTGGGCGATGATCTCGACGGGATCGCGCGAAGTCTCGAACCCAGCGAGGTCCGGCAATATCCCGCTGTATTCCGCGACCTGCTCGAAGGTCACGTTGTGCAGGACCGGGATCAGCGTCTCCTTGCCCAGGAGAGCCCCTAGCTCTCGCTCGGTCCAAAACCGGCCGGCTACGTAGGCAGGGGTAAGCAGGACGATCCCAGTTCGCGCTTTCTGGAGACCTTGGTCCATCTGAAGGGCTTGGCTCTTGCCGGGAAGGATGGTCAGTTCGTCAAACCAGACGCTCACCCCCAGCTCATGCAACCGATCGCGTAGCTCAGCCCCGACCTCCGCACCATCTATCTGGGCGTAGCTCAGAAAGCTGTCCCACTCGCGTTCATCCCGATCGGGCAGAGCAACCTGAAGTCGCTCCGCCAGCGCTTCCTCAGACGGGGTGTATCGCGGACCAGTCGAGGCAGCGCGAAGCTGACGATTGATCTCTGCGATGACTTTCTTGTTGTGGGCGTCGGCTTTGCGGTTGTGGGCGGCAACGTCGCGGTTATAGGCATCAACGCGCCGTTTGTTCTCGCGGTTGACCCGATCGACTTCACGCTTGTTGTGGGCATCAACTTTGCGGTTGTAGGCATCGACCCGTCGTTTGTTCTCGCGGTTGACCCGATCGATCTCGCGTTTCATTTCGCGTTCGGC
Organism: uncultured Acidimicrobiia bacterium; assembly: GCA_964553055.1. Classification (GTDB taxonomy): domain Bacteria; phylum Actinomycetota; class Acidimicrobiia; order Spongiisociales; family CAZKJJ01; genus CAZKJJ01. Next base: position 910 of record CAZKJJ010000487.1, on the reverse strand, counting down.
TTTTCGAGGGTCAAATCTGGCCATGCGATGACCATGCCAAACGCTGCGGCGGAAGACTCCCGAGCGATGAAGGCTCTTCCGCCTTATTCGCTGTAGTGAAATCGCGGTGGCCTCGGCACCCCGGAGGAGGTGGTCAATTCAGCCGTGGAGCCAAGCTGGATTTCTCCATGCTTTGGCTCTGCGACTAAACGGACTGATGAAACGGTATTTCAAGGACCGGCTGGATCGGCTCAGGCTTGAGAGCCGAAAAGGCTAGCTGGCCTGGGGTTGGTTGTTCCAATGCGGATGGGAATCGGATCGGCTTGAGGCTGCGGGATACCCTGAACCAATGCGTCCCGCTTTGCCGCCTCTCCGCTCGATGAATGAAGACCCCAGCGAGTACATCTCGTTTCTTCTGAGCTTCAGCATGCAGTAGACCTGCTCATGAAAGGCAACGCTGCCCGAGAGCGAATGGCACTGGCCATTGTTGACAGCCTGGCCGAGCGGTTGCTCTACCAGCACGCCCAGCGGTGCTTCTCCGCCGGAGATGCGAGGGTCGGAATCCTGACCGACCCGTTTCCGGCTGATCGCCGGGCCAAGATCCTTGGCGACTTCCGCAAGCGGGTTCAGCTTGCCCTGACAGACGAGGAGTTCTTCGTCTTCGTCAGCCCGATGCTCGACGAGCTCGACGCGGACATCTTCCGGCTTGCCCATGACTATCGCGGTCCCAGCTAGCACCGTGGAGACCACAACCCCGCGCTTGCCGGCCCCCTCGGTCGCCTATACGTCCAGGCGGTTGGACGAGCATTCAGTCGCGCTATGAGCGACTCGTTCGGGACCTTTTCGGCCGACTCGGTGAGAGAACTTGAGCAGTACCGAGATTCCAGAACCAGTGCATTCTCCCCACGTCATGGAACCGACCCGATTATCG
>CAZKJJ010000486.1:0-2220 GCA_964553055.1 uncultured Acidimicrobiia bacterium | reverse complement strand
GTGATGCTCATCGGGGTCGGCCTCGTCGCCGGGGGCACGCTGGCGGGGGAGTCGGAACTGGCGCGGGCAGTAAGGTCAGCGTTTCGCCGGCCGGAGGGAGGAGTCGAGGAAGAGGTGAGCCTGGGAGATTGGGTCCGTAAGCGGCCTATCCCCTTGCGCATCGGCGGGCTAGCCTTGGGGGGACTCTTCCTGATCGGATGGCCCGAACCCTCGACCCGCTTGATTGTGACCGTGCTGATTGCTATTGCGCTGTACCTGACCCTCATCACCATCATATCTAGCGACGCGGCGTGGGCTGCGGCAATCAGGTCGCGGGTTGCCGACTTCTGGAACAGGTATTTCCGCGTTGACGATCGGGCCGTCGCAAGGGCCGACGAAGGCCGACGATCACTCGTACGTTGGATCGCGGTGAGAGCACCGTGGCTGAGGACGATCGGACTGGCGATAGGCGCGGTCTTTCTTATCGTCCTTCCTGACGTCTCGTTGAGCGCGGTCATCATAGTGCTCGCTCTTGAGATGCTAATCTTTGCCGCCGTCGACTTTGCGGCGGGTCGAGCCGGATCCGACTAGGGAAGCATGTTAGTTCACGCGACCTGCAATTTGAACGGCACGCGTGTCAGACTGGGTAGGTCGGGGATGATTTTTGCTGAGCTGGGCCGCGGCCGGACTGCTCCCGGCTACTGGCTTACTTCTGGGAGTTCCGACGACGCTTGATCGCACGCTCCATAAGTGTTGTGACGTTCCGTGTCGCGGCGAGGTAGACCTGAGGGAGCCGCCAGCTGACGCTCAACTCGGACCAGGGCCTGGTGGAAAAGGTGCTCGACGGTGGACAGCTCCAGATCGGCCTGAAGTACTTGACGGGGAGACAAAGGTAGGTCATCGTCCCGAAATTCGTTGAAGGGCTCGACAACGGGTCGGTCGCCAGGATCCTCGATCGCAGCGAGGGAACGATCAAGTCTCCTCAGCACATTCGCGCTTGAGCAAGCCCGCCCCAGTAACGAGAAGTAGGTAGAAAAATCACTACCCTTCGCCATGCGCGGGCCCTCCGAACTGGCCGACACTGTGAATTGACCAAGGCTACCCAAACGACGCTCCGAGGAGACATAGGGAAGGAGGAGGCCATGGCTGATCTAGTCGTTGTGGCGTTTGACAACGCGACAGGCGCCGACGAGTTGCGTGACGAGATGGTTCGGTTACAGAAGGACCACATCGTCACCCTCGAAGACGCGGCCGTCGTAGTGCGGAAACCGGATGGCAAGGTCAAGGTCAAGCAGGCCATCAACCTGGTGGGGCACGGTGCGTTCGGCGGCGCCTTCTGGGGCATGCTGATAGGCCTCCTCTTCTTCGCGCCGTGGCTGGGCTTGGCGGTGGGCGCGCTGTCGGGTGCACTGGCCGGCAAGCTTACGGACATCGGCGTCGACGACAAGTTCATCAAGGACGTTGGCCAGCAGATCCAGCCCGGCCACTCGGCCCTCTTCCTGCTGATCCGAGAGGCGACGCCGGACAGGCTTCTGGAAGCGTTGGAGCCCTACAAGGGCACCGTCCTGAAGACCTCGCTCTCGAGGGAGAAGGAGGCTGCCCTCAAGGCCGCCTTCGGCGCTGAGGAATAGGCAGCCAGCCGACGTTCGTTCTCAATGCCTGTTGCGCTGCCAGTGGGGAACGTGAAGATACGGACGAACTTAGGAGGACACTGAAATGGCGATCGGGCCAGTCCAGTTGGTGATACTCGGGTTCAAGCAGCCCGACTTCAAGGGGCATATCCTCTCGGAGTTCGACAGGCTCAAGGAGAACGACGTCGTCCGAGTGATCGATGGGCTCGCGGTTCACAAGGATGCGAATGGAGAGGTCACCACGATCAAGCGCAGCGATCTCAGCGGTCAGGAAGCAGACGAGTTCGGGGCCACGGTCGGCGCGCTGATTGGTCTCGGCGCAGCGGGACTGCAGGGAGCTGAGGCTGGCGCGGAGATCGGTGCCGACGCGACCGAAGAAGGCGTGGACATCTTCGATGAGGATGACGTCTGGGATGTCATCGACGACATCCCGAACGACTCCGCAGCGGCCATCATACTCCTAGAGCACCGATGGGCGATCCCCCTTCGTGATGCGATTCGCAGGGCAGGGGGCTTCCACATCGCCGACGGCTGGGTGCATCCTGAGGACCTCGTGGCTGTAGGCCTTCTGGCCGCGGAGGAAGCATCAGCTCTCCTGGAGTCCGAGGGC
>CAZKJJ010000485.1:0-2221 GCA_964553055.1 uncultured Acidimicrobiia bacterium | reverse complement strand
ATAATGCTTCTTGGGAGGACTGATAATGCTTCTTGGGAGGACTGATAATGCTTCTTGGGAGGACTGATAATGCTTCTGCAAGAAGGGAAGCCTCGACCCAGCGATCGTAGAAGCGTTTGTGGAACCGGAGCACGTCCAAGTGCTCCCTCCCAAGGTCGGTCGCGACCTCCGCGACGACGGGATCAAAAGCCTCGTGATGGCGCTTTGCTCGGAATTTCCATTGGTTGACAATCCCCCCTAGGCGTCACCGGGCTTCTTAGACCGCGGGTTCGCGGTCTCCGTTTTTGACGGTACGGCGGGCGTCAGGACTGATTTTCAGGATGCAAGGGTGCCACCCTCACGATCCGTATCCCATCGCCTCGTTGACCGCCTGCGGATAGCCTGCGAGGTCAGCCTTGACGGGGGCACCTGCCTTCACGCGGGACTCAAGCAGGTCGAGCGACTTTACGCCCTCGTCATCGAAGGCGATGAACCACGCCTCATCGCCCGTGGCCTCGTACATAAACACCAATGCCGTCTGGGCAGGTAGCTCCGATCCTCTCCACAGGGGGACGGTTATTCCCTCATCGACGATTCGGTCCTGCCAGTAGCCGTTGGGAGTGCCCAGGATCTCACCGACCTGTCTGAGCGACATGCCCGGCTTCACCTGCTCCATCAGTTCACCGATCGGGAGCCTTGGCTCCACGTCTGTGAACAAGGGCACGCCGAGCATTGGTGGCCTCGTCACGTAGGCCGCATCCGCCACCCACTCCTCGCCCTTGACGAACATCCCGAACGCGACGATGAAGTCGTCCGTGACATAGACGGAGATCTTCTGCCCCTCGTCCCGCACGAACGGCTCGGGCGAGGGCACGAGCGGAACGTCGTACTGCGCCTCGCCAACATCCACGCGCAGTGTGCCGGGGACCGTGACCTCGATCACGCGTGCGGGCCTCTGAGGGTCGTCGACCAGCCAGGGCTCCGGCCCGTACACAGTCACCGGCCCCAGGATGCCGAACGTGGTGGCATCGGCGACCTCGACGAGGGTCTCGTACGTGCCGGGTGTGTTCTTCTCCACCAGGTCGACCTCCGGCTCTGCTGCGGGAGCGGGAGCAGGTTCCTCGACGGACGGCGCTGGTTCGGGCGCTGGCTCTGGCGCGGGCTCGGGAGCTGGTTCCGGCGCGGGCTCCGCTGCCATTCCTCGCACTGCGGCCGACCCCGCAACTGCATCGCTGTCTTGCGGATCCGCGCCGCAGCCCACAACGGCCAGTCCGACAGCCAGAACCAGGATGAGTGCGATGTACTTCACGCTGCTCTCAGTCTGACTGTGAGTCGGGACGAAAAGTCCCCCATCCGAGGCAAGATTCGCTTTGGGCGACGCACTATCCTGGATGGTGCACCCGGAGCACCATGTGGCGGGAGAGACCGATCCCCGTATCGGCACCACGATCGCCGGCTATCGGATCGAGTCCCTGCTCGCCCGCGGCCCGCTGGGCTCCGTCTACCGGGGCGACGCTCTCACCGACCGACGCAAGGCCGTCCTCAAGCTCCTGAACCCGGAGCTTTCTGAGGACGAGCGCTTCCGCGAGCGCTTCCTACGCGAGTCGGCACTCGCCGCCTCGCTCGATCATCCGAACCTTCTCCCGATCGACAAGGCCGGAGAGGGAGAGGGGCTCCTCTACCTCGCCATGCCCGACCTCGGGGGCAGCGACCTCGTCTCGCTGCTCGCCGACGAGGGGCAACTCGAGCCGTCCCGGGCACTCGCGATCGTCAGCCAGCTGGCCGAGGCACTCGATACGGCGAGGTGGAGCCGGGGCCTCGTGCACGCAAACCTGACACCGAGCGACGTCCTGATCGTCCCAGCCACGGATGCGGCCGCGGGCGAGCGCGTCCTGCTTGGGGGCTTTGGCCTCCGGCAGGAACTCCACCCTGAGGCGAGCCTTGCGGAGGCCTCCCGCCGGCTCTCCACGCTCCACTACCTCGCCCCCGAGCAGGCAGAGGGGCGATCCCCGAGCCCGCGAAGCGACGTCTACGCGCTCGGCTGTCTCCTCTTCGCGTGCCTGACCGGTAAGCCTCCCTTCCAGAAGAACTCGCCGAAGGCTCTCCTCGAGGCCCACCTCTACGAGCAGCCTCCCTCTGCGAGGCGGTCCTACCCCGAGCTATCAGCCGCGATCGACCGGGTGATCCAAAAGGCGCTCGCCAAGTGGCCCGAGGAGCGGTACGCGACCGCTGGAGAGCTTGC
>CAZKJJ010000484.1:0-2244 GCA_964553055.1 uncultured Acidimicrobiia bacterium | reverse complement strand
CACTCTCCGCACTTGGACTCTGGCCCGGCGGAGGTGGCGACAAGTCGACGGCGACGGTTGTCGGCGACAGCGGCGCGCTCTCCTTCCCGTCCTTCGTTACGACCGCTTCCGCCGAGACACAGGAGGCGTACCGGTACGCGGCCGCGAACCCGGAGCTGCTCCAGTACATCCCGTGCTACTGCGGCTGCGGAGGCCACAGCGGGCACAAGAGTGTGCGGGACTGCTTCCTGAAGGAGGCGGGGCCGCACGGGGTGGAGTTCGAGGAGCACGGCTCGACGTGTGACGTCTGCGTCGGAATCGTGCTGGACGTCCGCCAACGTCCCGTTTACTGGGAGCACAGGAAGTGGAAGCATCGCGGGCTCGCACGTGGGCACTACAAGGGAACCCGGCGAGGCCCTCCCGGGCATTACAAGAAGAAGGGCACGAAGCACGATCGCGTAGTGGTCCATCACAAGGGGGGCGACTACGCGAAGGGCAAGAAGTCTCATGGAAAAGAGACAGCCGACGTACGCGTTTCGAGTAAGGGCAAGGACCAGGTAAAGGTCAAAGTGCGTCTGGATTGACGTGAGGCAACGCATCACAGGAGACGAGAGAGGCCCCATAGTAAGCAGGCCGCGGCGCAGCCCAGCACGACGAGAGTGAGTCCAAGCGCCGCTGGTAGCCCGATCACGGGCACGAGGCGCACGACTGGACGTGTGCACCACGAGAGAGCGCTCGTGAGGCGGGGCCCTTGGTCAGCGAGACCTTGGAGGCGCTTGATCCACACCTGAGGCAGCCCGTGCTCGCGGGCACCTCGAACGAGAATTCGTGCGTAGCGGCGCGACGGAATGCGCTCGGATGCAAGGAGTACGTCTCTCGTGGGAAAGAGCGCCAACGCTTCCGTCGACGTTCCGTCGCTCTCGACTGTCACCCTTTGCTCCTCGTAGCCAGGTTCGAGGCGCACGAGTTCGTTCCCGACTCGCTCGTCGAGTGAATAGATGACTCCGTGTGCCTTTCGGCCCTTGGCCGGAACGAGGGCGGCGAAGGAGGGCTCGAGGTGCGGTACGCCGCGAGCCACGAAGCGCACTTCGTGGTCGGGTAGCGATGCCGCTCGACCATTGGTGCGTCCCGGAGCGCTCCGCATCAAGGCGCCGAACACGAAGACGTCCACGGTGGTCATCGAAACCATTTGTTGCACGGTTGATCGGCGTTCGGTAGTGGCATCCCCGCTCCTGGGGAGGCACCCGCTTTGCTGCATCTGTCCGTTGTCGCGCGGGCGCGCGACGGTCCTCGCGCTGGCGCGCTGCGGCTGAGGCGACGAACAATTTGAGCAGACCCTGACGAGAAGCGCCGCAGGCACGCGAATGCGAGCCGAGGACAGCAACTGGGGCACCGGGGCCCCAGTTGCCCAAAGGAAGACGGAAGTAAAAAGGTGCGGACAATAGAAGGGCACAAAAGCGAAGAACCCCGCCCCTTACCTAGTAAGGGGGGCGGGGTTCGCAGCGAGAACCGAGTGGTCCCCGCCTTTTTTACTTCTTCGCGGCAGCCTTGGCAGCGAGCTTCTCTTTGACCTTCTCGACGACCGAGTTGGGGCAGGGAGCGTAGTGCGCGAACTCCATCGAGAACTGCCCACGGCCGGAGGTGGCCGAACGCAGATCGCCGATGTAACCGAACATCTCGGAAAGAGGTACCTCGGCCTTGATGCGGACGTTCGTGGCGCCGGTGTCCTGGCCCTGGATCATGCCGCGACGACGGTTCAAGTCGCCGATGACGTCACCGACGTTGTCCTCGGGAACGAAGACATCGACCTTCATAATGGGCTCGAGCAGCTGGGGACCAGCCTTAGGCATCGACTGACGGTAAGCCGCCTTCGCCGCGATTTCGAACGCCACCTGGCTGGAGTCTACCGCGTGGAAGCCACCGTCCGTGACCGTGAGCTTGCAGTCCACGACCGGGAAGCCGCAGAGCGGACCCTCGGGGAGCATCGTCTTGAAGCCCTTCTCGATGGCGGGGATGAATTCCTTCGGAATCGCTCCACCGACGATCTTCGACTCGAAAACGAAGCCCTCACCGGACTCGAGAGGTTCGATGGTGTAGTCGAACTTCGCGAACTGACCGGAACCACCCGTCTGCTTCTTGTGCGTGTACGAGTCACTGACGCTCTTGGTGATGGACTCACGGTACGCCACCTGCGGCTCACCGACGACCACGTCCACGCCGTGAGTACGCTTGAGAATGTCGATCTTGATGTCGAGGTGGAGCTCA
>CAZKJJ010000483.1:0-2246 GCA_964553055.1 uncultured Acidimicrobiia bacterium | reverse complement strand
CGTGGAGCTTGCCGCCATGGTGGCAGCAGGGACCCCATCTCCGCCAGAGGGAGCACGCCCGCCCATCGGCATAATCTCGCCCTACGCTGCCCAGCGACGGCTCACGTCGCGACTCGCCGAGGAGCTGAGGCTGAGCGAGTGGGCCGCCGTCGGGACGATCCACACCTTCCAGGGCAGCCAGGCCGACCTGATCATCTTCGACTCGGTCCTTGACGAGCCCTACTACTCAGCTCGGCTTTGCAACCCGAGGGCCTGGGGTGACGTTATTCGGCAGTTGAACGTGGCCGTCACTCGGGCGAAGGACAAGCTCATCTTCATAGGGTCGTCGAAGTGGTTAGACCGCCACGCGAAGGCCGGGAGCCCGCTGGGCTACATGTGGGCCTTCCTAAAGGAACGGGCAGCCCTTGTCCCCGCAGGCGAGGTCGTGGCGGTGGGGTTCGCCAATAGGGTGGCCGAGGCCGCCGCTGATCCCAACGTCTGGCACATCCCGCACCGAGCAGATCGCCCTGCACACGAGATCTTGGATGAGTGGACCTTCTTCGAACGGTTCGGGGAAGATCTCTCAGCCGCCAAACAGAGCGTCTTCGGACTGGTTCCCTACTTCGGTGAGTACAGATGGCCGCGAATCCAGCCCGACTTCGAGGCCGCGCTGTCCAGGGGTGTGCAGGTCACGCTCGTCACACCCGATCCCGCTGAGGCGAGCAATCGAGGGTACGTCGAGAAGGCGATGAGGCACTTGCGCAGCCGAGGCGCGGTGGTGATCTCCTCCTGGGGCCTGCACGGTAAGGACATCGTGATAGACGAGAGGATCCACTACACGGGCAGCCTCAACTGGGCCAGCCACAGAGGGCGCTCGGAGATCATGCACCGGACCGAGAGCAGGCCCCAGGCGCGGCTCGTCCTCCGTTTCCTGCAGGCGAAGCACGTGCGGGGCGCCGCCGTACACGAGGATGGCACGCCGCGCGTGTGCCCCGAGTGCGGTGGACCCACTCGCGTTGTCAACCAGCGTATACAGAGGGCCCGATGGGACCTCCAGGCAATGAAGGTGGGCTGCGCGAACGAGGCCTGCAGGGGCTACCTACGGAACATCGACGAGCGACCGCCTTTCCGCTTCGCGCCTCGTTGCGCGGTGGACGGGCGGACCCAGTACCGAAGGGTGCGTCGTGGGCGTGGCGAGCGTTGGCAATGTCCCAACCATCCGAAGAAGTGCCCGTCAGAGAGGGTGGTTCCTGGAGATCCCCCCTAGTACCTCAGCCGCGACGCTGGTTGGAGGTGGCCAAGTCTCTTAGCGCCTCCCAATGCCTGGGGTGCGGCACCTTGGCCCCCCGCCGAATGCGACCGCAGTAGGAGGCTGACAGGCCAGTCACCCAAGCGATCCTCCGAACCGGGATGCTCCGAAGACGGACCTACACTCTCCGCAGCCCAGCGTACTAGGCCACTTCGACCTTCCCTCTGGTCGACGTCCTCAGATACTCTCGTCTCCAGCCGCAGAGACTGCGAGGCGGGATGCGCAAGCAGGTAGCCTGGCGTGGAGCCGGTCACGGAGCGGGCGTGGCTCTTGCGGGGCGACCCCTGTTGGCGGCACTCGTGTTGTCAGTCTCGGCCTTCGTTGCTGTACCCGAGGCATCTGCCGCTGCCACCCTGACGGTCAACTCTACCGGCGTTGCGGGCGACGCCGCCCCCGGCGACGGCGTCTGCGACGATGGAAACGGCGTCTGCGCCCTGCGCGGTGCAATCGAGGAGGCAAACGCCCTTCCGGGCAAGGACACCATCGTCTTCGACGTCCCCCCCGGCGGCATCCAGACGATCAAGATCCTAGCCGGCGCCCTCGGTAGCCTGCCCACCATCACCGACCCCGTCATCATCGACGGATCCACCCAGCCTGGCACGGGGGACCGAGGCATCGGGATCAACGCAGAGGACGATTTCGATGTCATCCACATCACTGCCGGCAACAGCGAAGTCCGGGGCCTGGTCATCAACGGACCGTTTAGCGCCACGATCCTGATCGAGGGGGCCGGGGGCAACACGATTGAGGGCAACTACCTCGGGCTGGATGGCTCTGGCTCGACCGTGGTCGGTGCGGGGCAGGGCGTGGAGATCAAGGAGTCGAGTAACAACGTCGTCCAGGGGAACGTGATCACGACGCAGGGCTTGTGGGACGTGGCGGTCTTCGGGGCGGCGGCGAGCGGGAACCTGGTGACCGCGAACAGGATCGGTACCGACGCGAGCGGGAGCGTCGGTCT
>CAZKJJ010000482.1:0-2255 GCA_964553055.1 uncultured Acidimicrobiia bacterium | reverse complement strand
AGGACCATCGCCGCGGGTAGGACCGGGAGAACAGCGGGTTCGCGCACGGTCAGATTCACGTCAGCCAGCACGCGTCCCTCCGCTTCGAGGGTCGCCGTGGCAATCCCTGGGCTCAGGTCGGTGGGAAGGGAGGCGGTCACCCTGAAGCTCCCGTCCGGCCTGAGAGGAACGCTTGGCACGAGGATGTGCCCGGCCACCCTGATCGACAGAGTCGACCCTTGCGAGGACCCCGACGTGCCACTGAACGTCACTTCAGACCCGGCAGTAGGGTCACTCGGCGTCGCCAGGAGTCGTATCTCGGAAGAGGAAGTGCCTCTGATTTCCGGAACGGCAGGGACGGCCTCGGTCGAAGGTTTCTCCGTCTCGGCTGCCCATGTGGTCGACGTGACGCCGCCGGCGCCTGTGGATGCCGACCCCGTGGTCACAGTGGTGGCGGGACTGACGCCGGCTGCAGTCGAGGCGGTCGTGGTTGTGAGGGTGGTCGTCGAGCTCGTGGACGAAGCAGCCGTGGTGGAAGGCGCGGTGACGACAAACGAAGCAGTCACGAGGCCGCTGTGGGCGCCGCGGATCTCCACCATGTGTGTGCCGAGAATGGCGTCGGCGGGCACGACTGCTGTGAGGTTCAGCTCCCCATCCGCGTTCGCCTTCCCCCCACCAACGTTCGACCCGTCCCAGAGGATCCTGACCTGCTCCCGAGGCTCGTAGCCGCTACCGGTGACCGTGAAGGCCACACCAGGAGTGCCTTCCGAGGGGCTCAGGAGAACAGATGGCGCGGCCAGGGACGGAAGACCTGTCACCATCAACGCAGTCGCGACGAGCACGACTGCAGCCACTAGCCGTAGGGCGTACATCGTTCCATCGGTCGGGTCGACACCTCATCGGCACATCACCGACCGAACTGCAGCGGAATGAGCCCTCCTGTTCGGCGACATCCCGCCTCGACCCTTCCCCTCAGCGGATCATGTCCCTGTGACAGGTAGCTCCTCTTCGCTGTCTGCCACTAACTCGGCAAGGGCACAGGTAGAACAGAGAAGACGCTTCTCGGCTTTGATACTCGCGGGCCTTCCACAGACCGAGCAGGGCTCACCCTCCTCGGACCACGGCTCGGCAGCGAGTGCGAAATACAACATCGTCCAGACATTCATCGGCATCCTGTCCAAGTTTCTGGGGGACTATTTCTGATAGTCCCGGGCAAGCGGCAGCCCGGATCCAATTCACTCGCAGATCGGGTCGTGACCTGGCCTTTCAGGGCGGGTCCGAGTCGAAGGGCTGCGTTTGGCTGGCAGCTCAGGGAGATTGTCTCGAACGTCGTGAGGTGAGGGCGAGGAGGAGAGTTCCGAAGCCGAACAGGAGAGCGGCTGCTGGTGCACCCCAAGGCCCTAGGGGCGGACCCGTGAGGGGGATCGTGGGCGCACCAGGGGTGAGGGTGCTGCTCGTCGAGGCGGTAGGTGGCATCGATGTGGTTGAGGATCCTGGAGCTGTGGTCGTGGAAGCTGGTGCCGCGGTGGTGGACGGTGCCGCAAGCTCGCTGTTGGTGAAGGTGCAGATCACCGTTTCTCCTGTCACGACATAGGTGGCGGTCGCCCCTGCGCCGGTGCTGTCCGCGTCGTCGCAGCTGATGGTCGGCTGGGACCATCCGGAGGGGACGCTCTCGTCGACGACATATGTTCCATCTTCGACCGCGACCGGGTCGGAGAACTGACCGTGGCCGAGGGTGGCGGAGACATCGCCGGAGAATGCGAAGGTTTGCGACTGGTCAGAGCCGGAGTCGACGATCTTGCGGACCAGAATGGCACTCAGGAATTCCTGAACCCGCAGAATCGGGATGGTCTGTGCGCCCAGCGGAATCGCGTCCTGCTCCGGAGGAGGCAGGGCCTCGGCACTCAGCATGCGGGACTGGACATTGCCTGACACGCCTGTGGGAATGCGGTTCTCTAGGACGAGCCAGGCTTCCACCACGACCACATCTCCGGGGTCGAGGCCCTCCAGGAGGAACGTCCCCACTATGTCCTCGCTCGCCTGAACCCAGCTCACAGTGGCGGAAGCATCGACTCCCGCGTCGGAGGTGGCCGGGTCGCCGAGGTCGACAAAGGTGCAGTACACGCCGAAGGCTTTCGCATAGCCGAAGTCCCCTGCCGGCGTGGTGACTGTGGCCCAACTGGCGGTGTACTCGATGCTTCCATCGGAAGGCGCCCCACCACCGACGCTCACCTCGAATTCGAAGACAACGATCTGACCCAACACCATGCTCTCCG
>CAZKJJ010000481.1:0-2256 GCA_964553055.1 uncultured Acidimicrobiia bacterium | reverse complement strand
TTCGAAGCCAGATTGACGATCGTTTTCCGGAGGAACGCCAGCGGGTTGTTCAGATCCGATAGCGGACCCTTACTCAACGTGTGCATAAGCGCCTCCTGAACTAGATCGTCAGGTTCGATATCGAACGATCCCGCGACCGCAGCAATCCGCCGAAGAGACGGATAGAGAGAAGTGATCAGCTCCCTCTCCCGCTGATCGATTGACGACCGCTTCAGCAACCGAGGTTCTCCCTGTCGTTCCCCTAAAGACACCGCTGAGGCCCAATTCGTAACACCGAAACTTCGACCCGCCTCATGGTCCTCAACGCATCGGAGTGACACGTGGATGGTACGAGCCCACGAATCGACAGGAGGCCCCAAACCGCGTGACGCGTCAACACCGGAATTCACGGAAGCCAGACCGAACGTCGCCTGGCCTGTTACCACCCACGAAGCACAGGACCGGCTGCAACCTATCGACAAAAACCGGGCAACAACACGCACGTCAGAAGGTGCACGAGAACGACCCGCACACATGCACTAGCTGCGGGCAAGCCCCGAGCAGTCCCCCAACCTTCGGGGGGGACCCCGCGAAGGAAGGCCTGCCTGCTCGGGTTTGCTCGGAGCGGTCGGTTGTCAAAACCTCGGTAGGTTCAGACAGATGGAGACTGAGATGTTTCGGGCTTTCTTTGATGCGTACATGGATTGCCTCAACCGGCTTGATGGGCCATGGGCAGCGGCGTATTACTCGGCTCCCTCGTTTGTGGTCAAGGATTGGGAGGTCATCAGGTTCGACCCTCTGAGAAGGCTGGCTGCTTCTCGGCTCTGATGGAGTCGAGTGCTGCTCACATTTGTCGGCCTGAAATCGGGTGTCTGAGGAGGGCATCCAGGCAGCGCACAATGCCTGCCGGTTATGGGCGGGCCCCGTAGGCTCGTCACCGTGTTCAGGGGATCGTCTTGCTCGTCGCTGCCCTGCCAGCCGTGGCCTGTAGGTCATATGGGGCGACCTGGAGAACACCTTGCCCGATGTGGGTCGACCACTTCAGCAGGAGCGCGATTTCAGGTCAGTAGGCGCGTGCTGCGTAGGCGATCAGTCCCTCTTCGTCGACCGTCTCGGGGCATGTGCCATCCGGCCGTGTGAGGCACCGGATCGTGATCGCGGATTCGGCCAGAACGGCTTCGCCGTTCTCTCCGACAATGTCATAGGGAAGGCGGGCCCAGCCGGCGGCAGCCGCTTCGCTCGCCTCGCCCATGGTCGCGACGTCATGGATGCGGGCATCGCGGAACTCGGTTGCCTCGGTGAGCAGCGATGCATGCACCTCGCCGAGCGTCGCGGTCGCGACCGCCCCTGCCTGGGCAACCGGTGTTGGCAGCTTGGTCAGTGTGTCGCGCCTGACGATCGTGACTCGACCCTCGGCCAGTTCACGGGGTCCTACCTCGATACGGAGAGGGACGCCCTTCAGTTCCCAGTCGACGGTCCGGCGCCCGAAGGACTGTTCAATCCTGTCGTCAAGGCGGACGCGATGCCCTGCAAGTTCGAGCTCGTTGACGAGTTTCCTGGCGACCTCGCCTGCACCGTGCTGGTCGCGCACGAGCATCACGACTACCTGGGTAGGTGCGATGCTGGGAGGCAGCCTCAGCCCGGCGTCATCGCCGTGACACATGATGAGGCCACCGACCATGCGGGTCGAGGCTCCCCAACTCGTCTGCCAGGCGTATTGCTCGGCGCCTGTGTCATCGAGGTACGTTATGTTGAATGCCCTGGCGAAGTTCTGGCCCAGCTCGTGGCTCGTTCCCATCTGAAGGGCCTTGGTATCGCGCATCATCGCTTCACAGGACGCCGTGTTGATGGCCCCGGCGAAACGTTCTCGGGGCGTCTTGATGCCCGCGATGACCGGTATGGCCAGCACATTCACCATGAACATCCGGTATACGTCGTGCAGGATCTGGAGCATGTAGGCCCGGGCCTCATCCTCCGTTGTATGGGCGGTGTGGCCCTCCTGCCACAAGAACTCGGTAGTTCGAAGAAAGAGCCTGGGCCTCAGCTCCCAGCGCACGACATTTGCCCACTGGTTGACCAACAAGGGAAGGTCCCGGTAACTCTGAATCCACTTGGAGAAGTAGCTGTTGATGATCGTCTCGCTGGTCGGGCGGACGACAACGGACTCTTCGAGATCCCGACCGCCAGCGTGGGTGACGACGGCCAGCTCGGGCGTAAAGCCCTCGACGTGTTCGGCCTCCCTCCTCAGCAACTCATCGGGGATGAGCAGCGGGAAGT
>CAZKJJ010000480.1:0-2264 GCA_964553055.1 uncultured Acidimicrobiia bacterium | reverse complement strand
GTGTGTCGGCCGTCCCAGCAGGGGCCGAGGTCGAGCTGGAGATGTTCAGCTGGCCCGAGTCCAGAACGCTCGAGGAGGCCCTCGGTGCCTGAGAGGCTGACCCACCTCGGAGAGGAGGGACAGGTGAGGATGGTGGACGTATCCGAGAAGGTGCCCACCGAGCGGACAGCAGAAGCCGAGGCGACGGTGTCGATGTCCGAAGCGACGACGGAGCTTCTCTTTCGGTCTGACCTCCCGAAGGGGGACGCGCTGGCTGCCGCGAGGGTGGCGGGGATCATGGCAGCCAAACGAACATCGGAGCTGATCCCCCTGTGTCATCCGCTTTCGATCAGCTCCGTGACGGTGGAGATCTCGAGGGTCGAGGCAGGGGCACACATCCTGGCCAGGGTGTCGACGGTCGACCGAACAGGAGTCGAGATGGAGGCGATGACGGCGGCTTCCGTCGCGGCGCTCACGCTGTACGACATGGTCAAAGGCGTCGAACGAGGCGTTGAGATATCGGACGTTCGCCTGGTGATGAAGCGGGGCGGCCGCTCGGGCGAGTGGACCCGATGAGAGCCAGGGTGTTGACGGTGAGCGACCGGGTGAGCCGGGGTGAGGCAGTCGACCGGTCGGGGCCGGCCGCCGTAGCTCGTCTGGCGGCTCTCGGCATAGAAGCGGAGCTGGATGTCGTGCCCGATGGCATTGCTGCGGTCCGGGAGGCTCTCGAGCGTTACGTTGAGGAGGGCTACGACCTCGTGGTGACCACGGGGGGCACGGGATTCGGGCCGCGCGATGTGACTCCCGAAGCGACCAGGGAGGTGATCGACAGGGAGGCGCCTGGCATCTCGGAGGCGATCCGCCACGCCACGTTCGGCGTCAACCCCCACGGGATGCTCTCCAGGGGGATGGCGGGAATCTCGGGCTCGACGCTGATCATCAACCTGCCTGGCTCTGTGAGCGGCGTGCAGGAGTCACTCGACGCTGTCGGGGGAGCGCTGGAGCACGGCGTGTCGCTGCTGAAGGGTGTGGCGACACCACACGGAGCGTCACCGCAGGAGGCCGCCGGTTAGTTGGACTGCCCGAAGGCGGCTTTTACACTCCCGATGACCTCACAGGGCGGATGAGTTGGACACGATAGGAGTAATCCTGCTGCTCCTCGTGGCAGGCGTCTGGGCGTTCTTCCTCTTGCCTGCCCTCTTCACGGTGCGCAAGGACGCGCCGGTGTCCACCACCCGTCAGTTCAGTCGCCTGACCGCCCGGCTGGAGTCGGTGCAGCGGGCAGCAGCCGATCATCGCAGCCTCGGTCGAAGGCAGCTGCTCGCAAGGAGGCGACGGATCCTCGTCGTGCTCGCTCTGCTGGCGCTGGCTTCGATCGCCGTGGCACTGTGGCGGAGCTCGCCTGTGTTGTTGGGGTTCCATCTCTTCGTCGACGCCGTCCTGGCCTGGTATGTGGTCAGGTTGGTGCACCTCAGGCAGCGAAGGCAGTGGGCGACTGCAGTGGCCAGGCTGCCTGCTGCTCGTGAAGACGAGGAACCTGTCCGAGTCGTCGCTTACCGCTGAGAATGACTCGAGCAGACCTGGGAGCGATCGAGGAGCTGGTTCGCACCGAGCTGGACGCCAAGTTCGAGTCGCGTGAGGCCATCCTGCTGAACAGCCGCAAGATGATCCGGCTCTCAGCCAACGCCATCCGTGCGATCCATCGGGGCGACTTCGATGACGCAGAGGATCTGATGAACCAGGCCGAGCTGCTCCTGGACGACACCTCGACCGAGCTCGCCGACCATTCCGACCTCAACGCAGGCTTCGCCCACGACGCTGCCAAGGAGTACGCAGAGGCCAGGATCACCTTTGCTCTGGTGCAGGACCGCGAGCTTCCCGATCACCACGCGCTGGGCGTCCCGGTCGCGTCCTACCTGAACGGGCTCGGGGAGGCGGTCGGGGAGCTCCGGAGGCGTCTGCTCGACCAGCTCAGGACGGGGGACGTCTCGGCTGCGGAGCACACCTTCGGGATCATGGACGAGCTGATGGATCTGTTGGTGGGGCTCGACTATCCGGACGGGATGACGGGCGGCCTCAGGAGGACCACGGACGTGGCTCGCCAACTCATCGAGCGCAGCAGAGCAGACCTCGCAACGACGATTTCCCAGGAGCGCCTGCGGGCGGAGCTCGCCAAGGGGGAGTGAGCTCTTCGGTAAGCTGGCGCCCCCTCGGGGGTGTAGCTCAGCCTGGCAGAGCACTACGTTCGCAACGTAGGGGCCACGGGTTCAAATCCCGTCACCTCC
>CAZKJJ010000479.1:0-2267 GCA_964553055.1 uncultured Acidimicrobiia bacterium | reverse complement strand
CGGTCACCCTGACCAAGGAGCCTTGACCACTGTGACGACCACGATGCGCGACGCTGGACCGTTCGAGAATGTCGTCGCGCTCCACATCTCCAATGACAGGCTCGACGCGGCGATGACCAAGACGGCGCGTCGCCTCTCGAGCGAGATCAAGATCAAGGGCTTTCGGCCCGGCAAGGCCCCACGACGAATCGTCGAGGCCACCGTCGGCACCGCCAAGCTCCGCGCCGAGGCTCTCGATGAGGCGCTGCCCGACCTGGTGTCTGAGGCGTTGACGGAGTCGGAGCTGGCACCTGCGGTGCCTCCCACGCTGCAGAAGCTGGAGGACGTCGAGGACGGTGTCGACGTGGAAGTGAAGGTCACGCTGTGGCCCAAGCTGGATGCCATCCCTGAGTACCGGGGCAGGCGGGTGGAGGTGGACACCCCAGACTTCTCGGAGGAAGACCTCACCATGCAGGTCGATCGGATGCGCAGCCAGTTCGCCGAGCTCTCGATCGTGCCCCGAGCCGCCAGAGAGAACGACTTCGCCTCGATCAACATCTCGGCCACGCACGACGGCGAGCCTGTCCCCGAGGCTGCCGCCTCCGACTTCCTGTACGAGATCGGGTCCGCCTCCTTCATCGAGGGTCTGGACGACGAGCTCATGGGGAAGGCGGCAGGGGAGATCTTCAAGTACCGCGCGGCACTTCCGCAGGGCTTCGGGAGCCTGGCAGGCGAGCGGGTCACGATCCAGGTGCTCGTCAAGGACGTTCGTGAGCGTCGGCTCCCCGAGCTGACAGACGAGTGGGTGTCAGACGTGACAGAGTTCGAGAGCGTCGACGAGCTCAGGTCCGAGCTGACAGCCCAGCTGGAGCGTCTCAAGCTGGCGAGAGTCGCAGACCAGTTCCGGCGCCACGCCTTGGACGAGCTTCTGTCAGAGCTGGACATCGTCGTACCAGAGGCCATCGTCGGCGCGGAGATGGACTCGGCGCTTCACCGGTTCGCTCACCAACTGGCTGCTCAGGAGGTCGAGCTCGCCGACTACCTGGAGGTCACGGGCCAGACCCAAGACGACTTCCTCGACGATCTGCGCCTGCAGGCGGAGCGGAACGCCCTGACCGACATCTTCCTGGGGGCGGTGGCGGAGGCGGAGGACATCGCTGTGTCAGACGATGAGCTGGTCGAGACGGCCCGAGCGCTGGCCGGCCAGACGGGCGAGGACCCGGATCGGTTCGTGGCGGGGCTCAGAGGAACGTCGCGGGAGATGGCACTTCGGAGTGATATCCTGAAACGGAAGGCGCTGCAGGCTGTCCTGGATGCCGCAGTGCCCGTCGACGAGAACGGGAAAACGGTCGATCTGCGGCGGGGAGAAGACGCCGAGGCTGCGGCGGAGAATGCCTCCCCCGATCCCGACCCGGAGGAGAGTGTATGAAACACGGAGCCCGTCGAGCCAAAGACGGAGTGAGCGAAGCACCAACCAACTACCTGGTCCCCACAGTCGTCGAGTCCACCAGTCGCGGCGAACGGGCTTTCGACATCTACAGCAGGCTCCTCAAGGACCGCATCGTCTTTCTCGGCACCCCCATCGACGACACGGTGGCCAACCTCATCATGGCCCAACTCCTGCACCTCGAGAGCGAAGACCCCGACAAGGAGATAGCCCTCTACATCAACTCGCCAGGAGGAAGCATCACGTCGCTGTTCGCGGTGTACGACACGATGCAGTACATCAAGCCTCCTGTCAGCACGGTGTGCATGGGCATGGCGGCCTCTGCTGCGGCCGTGATCCTGGCAGGAGGCGCCCCCGAGAAGAGGATGGCGCTCCCACACGCCAGGATCATGCTCCACCAGCCCACGGGCGGGGCCCAAGGGCAGGCCACCGACATCGAGATCCAGGCCAGGCTGATCGTGCAGATGCGCGAGCAGATCAACAGGATCCTCTCGGAGCGCACAGGACAGGAGTACGACAAGATCGCCATCGACACCGAGCGGGACTTCTGGATGACGTCGGAGGAGGCACTGGACTACGGCATCGTGGACCAGGTGCTGAGCCGCAGGGAGCTCGCTGCGGTAGCCGGAGGCAAGGAGAGCTGATGGCCAAGTTCGCCGAGGGCTCCGACCTCCTCAAGTGCAGCGTCTGCGGGAAGTCACAGAAGCAGGTCCGCAAGCTGATCGCAGGCCCAGGCGTCTACATCTGCGACGAGTGCATCGACCTCTGCAATGAGATCATCGAGGAGGAGTTCTCAGGCACCGAGGAGGTCTCGTTCGGGGAGCTCCCGAAGCCCAAGGAG
>CAZKJJ010000478.1:817-2268 GCA_964553055.1 uncultured Acidimicrobiia bacterium | reverse complement strand
CTCGTCACGTCGATGTTCACCAGAACCAAGAAGTCGTAGCTCAGCGAGCAGAACTCCGGCCGGTCGACACAGATATCGAACTCAAACGAGTCGTTTCCGTCGTATCCATCATCAGGGGTGTATGTGATGTCATAGCCGTCGGTGTCGACCGACCCGTGGCTGGGCTCGGCCCAGATCCTGATGAAGGGCCCAATCGGGTCACAGTCGTCGACAGCGACATCGTCTCCCGAGAACCTCAGCTCTCGGTCGCTTCGAACCTCTGCGTCTATAGAGCTCTCGGTCAAAGGAACGCAGTTGATGATGATGTCGTCGGCGGCAACCCATGTGGAAGTCGAGTCACGGTACGAGCCGGGGTCACAGGTATTGAATTCCTGTGGGCCAAGACAGGCTCGCACCTGGTACCTGCCGGTGTCTAGACCCGACGTCGAGAAGCTGAACTGCTCCGGGGCGCCGGGAAGGATGCCGGCGCTTTGGATGGAAGAAGTGTATGAAGAGCTCGTCAGGACTACACGAACATTGCCACTCTGCAGAGAAGTGACGGTGGCGGGGACCGATCTGTCGACGAGCGCGTCTCCAGCAGAGACCGAAACCTGCGGTCCGATCGACTGAGCCACAAGTACAAACCACATACCGCCGATGAGCAGAATCAGCCCTGTCCTGCTGGTCAACTCGGCCAGGCGGCTAAGGAGCCCCGCAGCCGACATCAAATCCAACCCTCTCGGACTGCCACGCCAACCGCATGAGCGCGGTTCCGACAGTTGAGTTTTACCAAGATGGACTGCACCTGGTTCTTGATGGTGCGAGACGAGTACGCCATTTCGGATGCGATCTCCTGGGTCGACATACCTGCCGCAATAAGCTCGAGTACACGTGCCTCTCTCTGGGTGAGCAGTCCCGAACGATCCGATGACCCTTCTCCACCTTGCATCAGCCTCTCGGTCAGGTCTGACGGGCCGCTCCAGGAGCCATCGTGGGCCGTATTGATGGCCGACGACAGCCGGCGGGGAGTGAGTTCCTGCCGAACCAACAGCCCACTAGTGCCTCTTTGTACGGCAGCACTGGCGAGAGCAATGTCACCGCTAGCCACGATTGCCACAGAAGGTTGGCTGAGCTTCGTCGCCTCCGATATCTGAGCATCGCTCGACGCTTCGTAGACCACGACGTCGCAGTGAGACGGAACGTCGGCAAGGGCCAACGAACTGCTTTCCCCTACAACGTGATGACCTTCACCACGGATCGCCGCAACCAGACCCGCGCGAAAGATCGCGTGCTGATCGTCAACCCAGACCGACAACGGCTCCATGCCCTCGTTCCTCAGATAGAGACCGAGCTTCATGCCAGCTTCCCGGTCTTGAGTGGCGTATCGAATGTTCCACAATGACCTGTATCCGCGCCCAGGGGATAATCCGTCTTCGGTGCTGGCGTATTCGATCTGGCGTCGGCACATCGTC
>CAZKJJ010000478.1:0-807 GCA_964553055.1 uncultured Acidimicrobiia bacterium | reverse complement strand
GTCCCCTTTGCTCAGCCCGGGAACGAATCTACACCAGCAGGATTGCGGTGTGCTCTGGAGTCCTGAGCCTCGTCGGGTTGCGGGAACGCCCCGCCGGAGAAATAGCTCCTAGTACTAGGCGGAGGATCGGTCACCTGGCAACGACCATGCATTCCTAAAAGAGCCGCTCATGAAGAGGATGATCTCTGAGCCTCAGCCCAGACACTGATTTCGCGCTCAAACCCTCGAAGGCGGATAGCTTTCGCGATTAACCCATATCAACAGGAGGTGCCGTGCCAAACGGAGACTCGCAGCTATCAGGAACCGAACTACAGGCGCTTCTCCGAAGGTCCGCACTCTTACTGCCAACTTCACATCCCTGGAAGACAAAGGATTCAGTAGACAAGAGGCGCTACAGATTCTCTTCGCTGACATCGAAGCAGGGCTGCCCGAGTTCGGTACTCCCGCACGCCGCGCCACAGGAATCAGCGTCGGCACTGCAGCACCGCCCCCAAACGCCGTCAGACCTGTCGACGCTGATCGGAAACTGGAACATCACTCCTCCCCCCCTTAGGGAGGAGTGCCGATTGGATGGTGTCTTGCCTACAGGGTTCCACACCTCGAAGCGACAACCGTGGAGATTTCGGCAATAGGTCAAGGGAAGACGCCCTGGTCTTCCGAGATGCGGCCGGGGACGGTACGCGAGCGGAGGGCAGCTCTCCGCCGTTGGTCGAGCCAAGTTCGACTTTGTTGGTGAGTTCGACCAGAGCGGAGGTCGACTGCCTACCCAAGGGAACGTGGCGGGTGGCAACCAAGAGGTGACTTTGA
>CAZKJJ010000477.1:0-2273 GCA_964553055.1 uncultured Acidimicrobiia bacterium | reverse complement strand
CCTCCGAGATCACCAAGAACGGGGGGATCGCCATCTGTGCTCCAATCGCTCCCTACGACGCAACGCGCAAGCAGGTGCGACAGACGATCGAACCAGTTGGTGGTTTCGTTCTGGTACATGTCGCCACCCCTCTCGAGGTCTGTGAGGAACGCGACCGCAAGGGCCTCTATGCCAAGGCCCGGGCCGGCATCATCGAGGAGTTCACCGGCATCAGCGATCCCTACGAGGATCCGGCAGATGCCGAGCTGGTCATCGACACCTCCGATCTGGCTCCGGATGAGGCCGCCAACCAGATCATCCTCTATCTGGAGAGACTCGGATACGTCGGCACCAACGCTGCCGGGTGAGGGATGAGTTGGGCCGGGAAGATTCGGTAGTCCTCCACATGGAGACCGACCCGTGACACCCGAGGTCTGGCTGACCGCCCTCGTCGTCCTGGCGATCCTGGTCGGGTTGGCCACCGAGACCGCTCCACCCTCGGTCCTGGTGTTCGGAGGTGTCGTCGTCCTCCTGTTGACCGGGGTCATCGACTCATCACAGGCCCTGTCGGGATTCTCCAATCCGGCTCCGTTCACCGTGGGGGCGTTGTTGGTGGTGGCGGCTGCGATCTCCAAGACGGCAGCGATCAGGCCGTTCACCCAACGACTGCTCGGCACCAAGGGAAACACCCGACGTCCTCTGCTCCGGATGCTGTTGCCGACGACGGTGGCCTCCGGCTTTATGAACAACATCCCGCTCGTGGCCATGATGATCACGGAGGTGTCTGCATGGGCACGCAAGCGGGGCTCGGATCGGTCCCGGTTTCTGCTTCCCCTCTCCTATGGAGCCATCCTCGGCGGTCTACTCACCTTGATCGGCACTTCCACCAACCTCGTGGTCGCCGGTCAGATGGGCGAGTTGGGTCTGGAGTCCTTCGATTTCTTCGAGTTGGGCCGCATCGGCCTGCCCCTGGCCATCTCTGCCATCTTGGTTCTGGTTCTGATCACCCCCCGGATTCTCAAACGGCGAGGCTTCACGGGTGTGGCGCTGGATGAGCGGTCCAGGGACTTCTCGATTGAGATGGAGGTCGTGCCCGATGGCCCGTTGGAGAAGCTCAGTGTCGACGAGGCCGGGCTGAGGCATCTGGAGGGCGTCTTTCTGGTGTCGGTGGATCAGGGCGATGCGGTGATCGCTCCGGCAACACCGGAGACGGTGCTGCACGGCGGCAATGTCCTCCGCTTCGTGGGAAAGGTGGACCAGGTCCTCGACCTCAACAGTGTGAAAGGTCTGCGTCATGCCGATCACCTAGAGGTCTCGGAGCTGGATACCAAAGGACCCACGTACTTCACGGCCGCCATCGGCGGCGACAGCCGACTGGTGGGACATACGCTGAAACAGGTGGGCTTCCGGTCCCGGTATCAGGCGGCTGTGATGGCCATCCATCGGGCGGGTGAGCGCATCGACGCCAAGCTCGGTGAGGTCCCGCTCAGGATCGGCGATGCCCTGGTGGTGCTCTCCGACCCGGGGTTCAAGGACCGTTGGGCAGGGCGCTCGGATTTTCTCCTCATTGCCGATCTGGACGGTGAGGCCCGCCCTGCCGCACCCGGTGACCGACGCACTCTCCTGGTGCTCGGCTTGATGGTGGTCGCCGCCGCAACCGGACTCATCCCAATTCTGCACGCGGCACTGGCGGCGGCCGCCCTGCTCATTGTGCTCAAGGTGCTCACACCGGGCGAGGCACGCCGGGCGCTCGATCTCGACGTGCTTGGCGTGATCGCCGCGGCGTTCGGGCTCGCTGCTGCGGTCGACACCTCGGGTCTCGGGTCACTGGTTGCCGACGGTCTCGTGAGCACAATGGTTGTCTTCGGCGAGACAGGAGTCCTGATCGGAGTGATACTGGCCACGGTTCTGCTGACGGAGCTGGTGACCAACAATGCCGCCGCGCTGCTGGTGTTGCCCGTGGCCCTGAGTGCCGCCGACGCCGCCGGCGTCTCGGCACGAGGCATGGCTGTGACGGTTGCCATCGCCGCCTCGGCGTCATTCCTCACTCCCATCGGCTACCAGACCAACACCATGGTCTACGGGCCTGGCGGATACAGGGTGTCGGATTATGTCCGACTGGGTCTTCCCCTGACCGTGCTCACCGTGTTCATGCTTGCTCTTCTTGTGCCGGTCTTCTACTAGCGCGAGCTGGCTACACGCTCGAGGAGACGAGCCCCCCAGCGTCGTCGCCGACCAATCCGAGCATGGCGAGGGCTACCGTGACGAGGATGAATCCGGTTGACCTCGAGGGA
>CAZKJJ010000476.1:0-2281 GCA_964553055.1 uncultured Acidimicrobiia bacterium | reverse complement strand
ACCATCAAAGCCACGGTCCTGATCGAGAACGTCCTGGCCGCATTCGAGATGCATGAGATTCTCTATGAGCTGGCGGAGCACGCCGCCGGACTCAACGCCGGGCGATGGGACTACATCTTCAGTGTCGTCAAGAAGTTCCGCGATCTGCCCGACTTCATTCTCCCGGACCGGGCCCAGGTGACGATGACCGTTCCCTTCATGCGTGCCTACACCGAGTTGATGGTGAAGACCTGTCACCGACGGGGCGCCCATGCCATCGGTGGCATGGCGGCATTCATCCCGAACCGCCGCGATCCAGACGTCACCGAACAGGCCATCGCCGCCGTGAGCGCGGACAAGGCGCGGGAAGCGGCAGCAGGATGCGATGGGACGTGGGTTGCCCATCCCGACCTGGTGCCGGTCGCCCGGCGGGAGTTCGATGATGTGCTGGGCCAACGGGCCAACCAGATAGACCGGCAGCGAGACGACGTGGAGGTGGCGGCCGGAGACCTGGTTGATCTCGATTTCCCGGGTGAAGTCACTCTCCGCGGGGTGCAGACCAACATATCGGTGGGGATCCGCTATCTGACGTCGTGGCTAGGTGGCAAGGGTGCTGCCGCCATCGACAGCCTCATGGAGGACGTTGCCACCGCCGAGATATGCCGTTCCCAGGTCTGGCAATGGGTCCGGCACGGAGTCATCACCGCCGACGGCACCCGGGTCACTGAGACTCTGGTTCGCTCCATGGCCGGAGAAGTCATCGAACAGATGGAGGCCGAGGGACATCCACACGCTGAGCTCGGATCGTCGGCCCGGAAGATCTTCGAAGAGGTAGCCCTGTCCGACGACTTCGTCGACTTCCTCACCCTGCCCGCCTACGAGCTGATCAACTAGGAGACGACGTGAAACACATTGCCGAGGAAGCAGTGCGTCTGGCTGAGGACTGGCACAACAACCCTCGTTGGGATGGTGTGACGCGCGATTACAGCGCCGAGGACGTCGTTCAGCTGCGAGGAAGCATTCGCGAACAGCACACGCTGGCCTATCGAATGGCGGAGAAGTTGTGGGATCTGCTCAACAGCGAGGACTACATCAACTCCCTGGGCGCCTTGGGTGGTGGCCAGGCGGTGCAGATGGTCAAGGCGGGCCTCAAGTCGATCTACCTCTCGGGTTGGCAGGTCGCTGGCGACGGGAATCTCGCCGGTGAGGTGTATCCCGATCTGTCGCTCTACCCGGCCAACTCGGCTCCCGACCTGGTGAAGCGGATCAACAATGCCTTGCGGCGGGCAGATCAGATCCACTGGGCCGAGGGCGACACCGGGATCGACTGGTTCGTCCCCGTGGTGGCCGACGGCGAAGCCGGGTTCGGGGGAGCGCTCAGCGTCTTCGAGCTCACCAAGGCCTTCATCCGGGCAGGCGCGGCCGGTGTTCATCTCGAGGATCAGCTGGCTGCTGAGAAGAAGTGCGGGCATATGGGTGGCAAGGTGCTGGTACCCACGAGCCAGCACATTCGGACTCTTCAGTCGGCACGGCTGGCGGCTGACGTGATGGGGGTTCCCACCATCGTGATCGCCCGCACCGACGCCAATTCGGCAACATTGATCACCTCGGACATCGATCGTCGTGATCGGGAGTTCGTCCGGGGGGACCGGACGCCTGAAGGGTTCTATCGGGTCTCGGGCGGACTGGAGTCGGCCATTGGCCGCGGTCTGGCCTACGCCCCATATTGTGACTTGATTTGGTGTGAGACCGCCAAGCCCGACCTGGCCGAGGCACGGCGCTTCGCCGATGCCATCCATACCGAGTTTCCACAGAAGATGCTGGCGTACAACTGCTCACCGTCGTTCAATTGGAGTGCACATCTCGATGCGGGCACCATCGCCCGCTTTCAGAAGGAGCTCGGTGCAATGGGCTATCGCTACCAGTTCATAACGCTGGCCGGCTTTCACGCCCTCAATGAGTCGATGTTCGAGCTAGCCAGTGGCTACGCCACCGATGGAATGTCTGCATATGTGGAGCTGCAAGAGCGTGAATTCGCAATGGAGGAGCTGGGATACTCGGCAGCCAGGCACCAGCGTGAAGTGGGCGCTGGCTATTTCGATCTGGTCAGCCACGCCATCTCCGGGGGGAATTCGTCGACTCTCGCCTTGAAAGGCTCGACGGAAGAAGACCAGTTCTAGACAGTCCATCGATCGAGTCGAAGACCGATACCCGCTGCTCTGGCAACGCGATGAACTGGGCGATGGTGGCTCGCCGGCGAGGCGGTACCATGTCCTGCCGGATCGACTACTCGTCCCGATCC
>CAZKJJ010000475.1:0-2296 GCA_964553055.1 uncultured Acidimicrobiia bacterium | reverse complement strand
CGTACTGCTCGAGAACTTCCGACCGGGCCGAATGGAGGCTTGGGGCCTCTCCTTCAAGACGCTCTCCGAGGACAACGCAGGCCTCGTGATGACCCGGGTCAGCGGCTTTGGTCAAACGGGCCCCTACCGCGAGCGGCCGGGGTTCGGCACCGTGGCCGAGACTGCCAGCGGGTACGCGTTCCTCAACGGATGGCCACACACGCCGCCCACGGCTCCCCCTTTCGGCTTCGCCGACTCCATCGCAGGCATCTCAGCGGCCTACGGCACCGCGATGGCGTTGTTCGACCGCAGCCGGACCGGGGTCGGTCGCGAGGTCGACGTCGCGCTCTATGAACCACTGATGTTCATCCTGGGTGATGCGGTCCTCAACTACACCGCGTCTGGAGAGATCATGAAACGACACGGCAACGCCTCGGGAGCGGCATCACCGCGCGGGATCTACGAGGCCGCAGATGGTGGATGGCTCTCGATCGCCGGGTCCAACCAGGCCATCGCGATGCGACTGTTCGACGCGATGGAGCGCCCGGAACTCAAGTCGGACGACCGTTATGCGACCAACGAGGCGCGGATGGCGAACAATGACTCGTTGCAGGAGATCGTCATCGCTTGGGTCCAGCAAAGGCCACGTGCGGAGGTGCTGCACATCCTCGACGAGCACGAAGTGGTGGCTGCCGCCGTCAACGATGCCAGCGACGTGGTGGTCGACCCGCATTTCGCCGAGCGGACCCTCACCAAACTCAACAACACCGCGCTGGGAGAGGCCCTGGTGCCCGGCCCGATCCTCCACTTGGACCGATACGACGGTCCCAGTTACGACGGGGTCCCCGACGTCGGCGAGCACACCACGGATGTGCTCCTCGACGCTGGCCTCACGTCGGAGCAGGTCGCCACGCTTATCGCCGACGGCGTGGTCAACGGCTGATGGGCACGCCTCACAACGGCGAGATTTGGACGACTGCGACCCATCGTCCGACGGAATCACCTTCGGTCGTCGCCGCCTTGACTCCTGCATCTGCCTGAGTACCCAGCCGCGGGCTTGGGGAGCCTCACATGAGGGTCTCGAACCATGTCGCCCACGCGACCGCAGAAGACGGCAACCGTCCGTGACCGCCTGGAAGAATGCCAGGTTCGGTGACCCTCGCCAACACATTGCCCAGCATTCTCGGCGGATCCGCCATCGGGATCGACTACCCAGAAACGCCGCGAGTAGCCGTGCACGAGACCCACAGGAACATCTACGAGGCGAGGTGTCGAAGGAGCCCACCGAGCATTCGCCCGCCATGCCCGAACCCGTCGAGCAGCATCTCAACTACGAAGCAGAGTTGCGGGAGGTTCTTGCCGCGCCGGTCGTTCCGACAAACACGTCGCCCCCACGCGCGACCGGCGCTTGGGATCGTCACCGAACGACCTCAGCGCCACGGCGAGTCGAGGTCCAAGACCCTGGCCAAGGTGCCGCCGAGGACCAGCTTGGTCTCGTCGTCGGTTAGCCCCAGCGCTTCGATCGCACGGATCTCCTCGGCTGGGCTGGTCATCGGCCAGTCCGAGCCGTAAACAATCCGTTCGGCACCGTGGTTACGGATGAAGCGCTGCACACGCTCTGGCCGGAGCGAATTCAAACCTGGCGGCCAGCTGGTCTCCAGCACGACGTCGGCCCCGGACAGCATCTCCTCGGCGTCGTCGAGCAGTTTGTACCCGCCGAAATGGCACGCCATCAGGCGCAGGTCGGGGAACGTGTGGGCGATGTCGCGGATCATCGCAGGACTGGAGAGGCTGTTGGTGAAGGCGTCGCCGCCCTCGCCCACGTGCGTGATCACCGCGAACTCGCTCCCGAACGCCTCCAGGATCTCGTAGAGGCGCGGATCGTCCAGCGCGTAGCGCTGGAAGAGCGGATGGATCTTGACGGCCTTGATGCCGTGCCGACGCAGGCTGGCCAGGTTCTCGTCGACCGAGAGGTCGACGTGTACCGTCCCGAAGGGGAAGTGCGTCTCGTCGCGCAGGCCCGCGGCGAACTCATTGACTCGATCGACATGACGTGCCTCGTTGGCGATGGCCAAGCAACAACTCAGCTCGACTCCGCTCCGTGCCATGTCTTGAGTGAGGCCGCTGACGGTCCCGTCGCCGCGGGCGACGAGTCCGGGCACTTGGTTACCACCCAACGCGAGCGGGGCGATCTTGTCGGGCCAGACGTGGGTGTGGGCGTCAATGATCATCGTCGGTCACAGCTTTCCTGACTCGCCGCCGTCGACAACGAACGTCGCGCCGGTGGTGAACGGGGACACGGCAGACACGAGCAGGC
>CAZKJJ010000474.1:0-2298 GCA_964553055.1 uncultured Acidimicrobiia bacterium | reverse complement strand
AGGTTGGCCCGCCACTTGTCCCAACCCGAGTCGGGCCCCCCGTAATCGGCTTTCACACCGTTCACCGCCACCGTCGCTTCCGACTCCACCAGGACATCGAACGTGAGGTCGGGCTCAACCACGATGGCTGACGTAGCGGTGTCGAAGCCCTCGATGTGGGAGATCTCCGGCGCCCAGGTGTCGAGCGTCGTCGGAGGCGACGTCGAGGTCGGAGGCGGTATAGAGCTGGTCGTCTGCGGCGGCGGGACGGTGATGGGAGCGGAGGGCGTTGTCAGCGGCTCACCGCAGGCGGCAGCGAGGATCCCCATCAGCACCACCACAGTCGCCGTTCGATACATCGCCGACCTCCTAACGCTTCTGAGATGCAGCAGATACCGCTCTTCACTGACGGCTGATCGTCAATGCTGTGGCTGACCTCGAGCCGGGAAGCTGCCCGTCAACGTCGATCAGGGCAAGTCGCGTCACAGGACTGTCCAGGGCGCGAAAGCCGGGGTGTGGAAGCGGGAGTTGCCCCGGAGTATCTACCGGCATTGAGTAGGTGATCGAGCGGGCCGGGAACCCTCCTATCGCCAAGTCTTCAACCTTGCCGGCCGGATAGATCACTCCGCCCTCGGTGACCGGGGCCAGAACCGATGTGCCGTCAGCGCGAGTTGCGCTCCCAAGGTGCTCCACCACATCGTCCCACTCGAGATTCACTCCATATTCGCCCGGATTGACGAGGTCCATCACTTTCCAGACCGTCTCTGCTGTTGTCTGTGTGAACGACGTCGATAGAGTCAGGCCGTAGGCGTTCTCGCCCGCGGTCCTCCAACCCTCCGGCACGGTGAAGGTCACGGTTGGGTGTAGCAGCCGAGTGATGTAGGTTCCCGCAGCCAACGTCTTCAACGGTTCGGACAGAGGATCAAATGGAGTCGCAGGTGGAGCCCACTTAGGCAAGACGGGCGGTTCCACACAACCCCGACACGACGCCCCGACCTCGTCATCTGCGGTCTCGGTGGTTGCGACATCTGGTGCGGTCGTCGGCGCAGGAGAAGGTGCCTCAGCTTCTGGCTCGGCAGACCTGTCTGACTCCGAGAGGGTGCCGCAGGCCGCGAGGGCGATTAGAAGCGAGACGCCGAGCCCCAACTGACACCGGGACATGGGACAACACTATTTCTTCGTGGGCGCCTAGGGACTGATGATCATGCTGTCGATGACGGGTTGGGCTTCGGCCTCGAACTCGTTCCAGAGCCGATGGTTGCTGCCGAAGTTGCCGACGTTTCCGTCCCACACGCCGAGAACCAGCCCACTGGATCGTCGGGGACGTCTATAAGAACGTATCGGGTAACAGCCGTGATAACCGACACGAAGCCGGCGTGAGGAACGTCCAGCGGAGCCGGCTCGGGAGTCACCATCGACCATATGACCTGACGGGCCGGGAACCCGCCCACCATCACCTCCTCTACCACTCCAGCCGGATAGGTCGCTCCGCCTACCGTTGGTGGATCTAACGCCGATGAACCGTCCGGTCTGACTGCCACCTGAAGAAACCCCATCAGCGTCTCCCAATCGAGACCAGGAAGCCCCAATGCAGCGGCGTTGAACAAGTCCATCCATGTGCCCGTGAGGGTCGGCGGATCAAACGAGGGGGTCAGGCTCACACCGATCGGGC
The DNA here is from genome assembly GCA_964553055.1 of uncultured Acidimicrobiia bacterium. GTDB lineage: Bacteria > Actinomycetota > Acidimicrobiia > Spongiisociales > CAZKJJ01 > CAZKJJ01. The sequence continues at coordinate 647 of CAZKJJ010000474.1, read as the reverse complement.
TCTCACCCGCCGTCTTCCATCCCTCTGGCACCGTGAAGCTGACCGTGGGCCGAAACAGTCGAGTGACGTAAGTCCCCGGCGGCATCGGCTTCAGCGGCTCCCCCGAGAGGCCAACCGCAGAGGCCCACCGAGGCAAGTCGGGCGGCTCCACACAACCCGGACAGACGGTCATGGCCACTTCTTGATCAGGTTCCGTGGTAGCCACTGCACGGGAAGTCGTCGTCGAGGCAGCGGCAGCCTCCGTTGCAGGCACAGCCGAAATAGCCGTCTCCTGGGACGTCCCACAGGCCGCCACCACTATGAGAGAGGCAACGGTCAACCCGATCCGCATCGCGGCCAGCAAGGCTACGCGCCGGCTGTCAGAAGGAGATAGCTGGGCATCCCGCTCACTTGCCGGGCCACTGGAGCGTCTGCCTGCCCGAAATCGACCAATGTTGCGAGAGCCCATGAGCCTGAGTCTGGAGTCCCGTGCGGCCATTCAGACGGGGGTTATGGGTGGGCTCGTCTCGGGAAGCGGATTTGTATGTGGCGTCTGCCGATGACCGGCTGGGCCACTCGGCGAGGAACCTGGTGCATGCTCGGTCTCCAGCCGCGGTCCGTAGCCTGCAGGGGTGGAGGTCACGAACCCCGACCGCTTGGTGTTCCCC
>CAZKJJ010000473.1:0-2302 GCA_964553055.1 uncultured Acidimicrobiia bacterium | reverse complement strand
GGTGACCCCTCTTGCGGCCAGCTGATCGAGATCGGCGAGGATCAGCTCCAGTGCCGTCTCTGCCAGGCCGGGCGTTGTGCCGACGGACACGCCCCAAGCCCCCGCATCTGCGAAGCGAAGGCCGAAGCTGTACACCGCGTAGGCGTGGCCCCACTCCTCCCTGATCCTCCTGAAGAGCCTCGAGGACATGCCTCCGCCGAGGACGTGGCTCATCACGCCTTCCGTGAAACGGCGCGGATCGTCCCGCACCAGCCCTCTTCCCCCGAGCACGAGGTTCGCCTGCTCGGTGTCACGCTCGACGAGCTTCACACCCCCCTTGACAGGCCTGTCAGCAAACTCGTGGGGGCTGTCGCCTCCCTGCCAGTCACCGAGCAGTGAGGCGACCAGGTCGACGACGACGCCGTGCTCGAGGCTCCCGGCCAGTGCGATCACGGCCGACCCGCCGTGGTACCGGCGGCTCCAGTAGCCGAGGATGTCTTCTCTCGTCATGCCGAGGATCGAGTCCCTCGTGCCGAGGATCGGGCGGGCGAGGGGGTGATCATCGAAGACGCCCTCGAGGAATTGCTCGTGGGCGCGATCCGACGGATCGTCCTCGTTCATGTTGATCTCCTCGATCACGACGTTCGTCTCCGATTCGATCTCGTCCTGCCTGAAGGCGGGACGCCGCAGCATCTCAGCCAGCAGCCCCAAGCCCTTCGGGAGATCCTCGTCCAGGAGTCGTGCCCAGAAGCACGTGTGCTCCTTCGACGTGAACGCGTTGGTCTGGGCTCCCATGGCGTCGAATGCCTCCGAGAGGTCTCGAGCGCTCAACTTCTCCGAACCCTTGAACAAGAAGTGCGATGCTCCCGCCTCGCTCGGCAGCTCGTCCCTCGTGCCCGTGTCGATCCAGCAACCGACCGCCACCGAGCGCACCCCCTCCATCGCCTCCGTGATGACACGGAGGCCGTTCGGGAGCGTGGTCAGCTCGTATCCCACCGACGCGGATCATAGGACGGTGCCAGTGCGCGGCGGCCTGTGAGACAATGGCGAGTTGTGCAGCATCGGGAGACCTCCGTCCTCGGCCAGATCCTCCCGCCCGAGGAACGGGCCATCGAAGCGGTGGTGGCCCGGTATCAGCGGGTAGCGCCTGCGATCACCAGGTTCTCGCGGAGTCTCGCCCACAACGACGATCTCCGCGTCCGGCTCGGCTCCGAATCCGCCTCGGCTCCCAACGAGATCGTCATCGATCCTCGCCTGTTCCAGGCTGCCTACGCGAGGCACGCCCCTGTCACCCCTTCGGAGGTGGCCCTCGCCTCGGCTCTCCACGAGGCCGTCCATCTCACCACCACGGATCTCGAGGAACGACGCCCCATCCCAGCCTCCTGGTCTGTGGAGGGCGCAGACGCCGAACCGGTGTCCCTCTTCGAGGCGCTTGGGAGAGCAGGAGGAAGCGCCGCGGTCTCGCTGTTCTTGGCGCTCGAGGACGCACGCCAGGAGAGGGCAGGGCTCTCGGACTATCCAGGTGCGAGATCGGTCCTGCGCGATCTCTACCGAGCGGGACTCTCCCAGTCCATCACCGAGGTATCTCTGCTTGGTCAGTTCGCGGTGTCGTGCTTCGCGATGGTCGGTGGACACGTCAGCCGAGAAGAAGCCGAGCGCCGCGTCAACGCCCAGGTTGCCTCCGCCCTGGCGGACGCCACACCCCTCATCGAGGAGCTCACAGGGACTGAGGGACCCTGGGATGTGGCTTCGCTCGCCCTCCGGCTCCTCGACGTGGCCCGCATGCATGGTCTCGTGACCGAAGCGGACACGCCTGCCCGTCAGAAGGCAGCCGATTCGGAAGCCGCGACGGAGCTGATCGAGGCGGTCGACCGGGTTCGCCTGACCACGCCCATCCTTCAGAACATCGAGGGGTATGAACGGGCGACCCGAGCCCACGAGGCTTCCGAAGGGGCCGAAGGCCGCCATGGCGAGGCCTCCGTGGCAGGCGATCCTGCAACCGACCAGATCCTCAGGGTCTCCGAGTCGCCCACCGTCTACCTCCCGACCGGCCAGGGGGGAAAGCTCCTGGTCGACGCCCTGCCAGACAGGTTTCGGTTGTTCTCAGCGCAAGGGGCCACGCAGCTCGACGCGGCGGCCAGAGAGTGGGGCGTGGCCCAGCACCACGTGGCTGGCGAGCTGCATCCGCTTTTCGTGGCCAACCAGCGCCGCGGCCTCCGCTCCGGCTACGACGCGGGCGACCTCTCCCCCTACGCCGCCCTCTTCATAGGTGCAGGCCTCTACCAGCGCATATACGAGCGCAGGCAGAGGCCGACGAGGAGAG
>CAZKJJ010000472.1:0-2302 GCA_964553055.1 uncultured Acidimicrobiia bacterium | reverse complement strand
GCGATCACGACCATCGGGAGTATCACTCGACGGCTCGACGTTGGACCTCGAACAGCTCGGTGATCCCTGTGGCGGCCAGGTCGAGTAAGCCGTCGAGCTCGGCTCTCGTGAACGGGGCCCCCTCAGCCGTGCCCTGAACCTCCACCAGGAGGCCTCGCCCGGTCATCACCACGTTCATGTCGACCTCGGCTCCCACGTCGTCCTCGTACTCCAGATCCAGCAGTGGGGCTCCCTCCACCAGACCGACAGACACGGCGGCGACCTGATCGATCAGCGGCGTCCGGCTGAGTCGCCCGTCATCCACCAGGTAGCCGAAGGTGTCGTGGAGGGCTACCCAAGCTCCCGTGATAGCCGCGGTCCTCGTTCCCCCGTCTGCCTGCAGCACGTCGCAGTCGACCCTGACCATCGTCTCGGGCATCGCCCTGCGATCGACGACAGATCGCAGGCAACGGCCGATCAGCCGGGAGATCTCCTGGGACCTCCCTCCCCGGAAGGCCTCCCGCCTCACCCGCTCGTGGCCGGATCCAGGCAACATCGCATACTCGGCAGTCACCCAGCCGCCGTCGCCCTCCCTCAGCCATCGTGGGACCTCATCCTCAACGGTGGCCACGCATAGCACCCGCGTCTTGCCCGTCTCGATGAGCACCGACCCAGGGGTCATCTCGGTGTAGCCGCGGGTGATGGTGACCGGGCGCAGCTCGTCTGGAGGCCGGGTACGCAGGTGGCCTCAGATCTTGACGGACAGCCCAGGCACCGCCAGCTCGACTTCCCCCCCGAAGGAGGACTCCGCCTCGAGGACCGACCGCTTGGGGTCAAGCGTCGGCCACAGATGCGTGATCATCAGCCTTCGGGCTCCTGCCTGCCTGGCGATGGAGCCCGCCTCACCTGCCGTCAGGTGGTGCGGCCAGGGCTTGGCATCCCCTGATCCCTGGAAGCCTGCTTCGCACAGGAACAGATCTGCTTCCTTGGCGACCTCCGCCCACGTCCCGGCAGGACCCGTGTCCGCGGAGTAGGCGAAGACCCTCTCTCCCGCCTCGATCCGGCAGGCCACGGTCGGGGGCGGATGATCGGCGGCGGCGAACCGAACGGTGAAGTCACCGACTTCGACTTCGTCGCCGTCCGAGACCACGCGAAAGTCGAGCGCCTCGAAGATGCGATGCTCGAAGTTCGGATCTTCGTGACCCGAGAGAAACCCATCGAACCGCTCGGGAACGCCCTCCGGGCAGTAGACGGGCACGCCGCTGCGGGGTCGGGCACCGTACCGGACGGCATGGTAGAAGCTGAACAAGTCCGTGCAGTGATCGGGATGAGCGTGACTGATCAGGACGGCGTCGATCGTGACGTAGTCGGTGACCGCCTGGAGAGCGGCGAAGGTCCCTGGTCCTGCGTCGAGCCACAGCCGGCTCGATCCCCCTTCGAGGAAGTAGCCGGATGCCGGTCGGCCCGGCGTGTCGTAGGTGCCGCTCGAGCCGAGTACGACGAGGCGCATGGGCGGGCAGTCTAGGACCGCCTCGGGCTATCGATGTCAATCAGGGGGCGAGCCTCTCCAGCAGCCACCCTGATCCCTGTTTCGAGTAGCGGAGTCGGTCGTGGAAACGGTTCTCGCGGCCTTGCCAGAACTCGATCGTCTCAGGCACGATCCGGTACCCGCCCCAGTGTTCGGGTCTCGGAATGCCGCCGGGATGCTCGGCGTCGAAGTGGATCCACAGGTCGTCGAGGGCCTGCCTGTTGGGGACGACGGTGCTCTGCGGGGACACCACCGCGCTGATCTGGGCACCGCGTGGTCTCGTCGCGAAGTAGGCGTCCGACTCTTCGTCGGTCAGGCGCTCGATCGTCCCCTCGATCCGGACCTGGCGATGCATGGGAATCCAGACGAGAACCGCCGCCGCCACAGGGTTCGCTCCGAGGTCCCGTGCCTTGGGGCTCTCGTGGTTGGTGTAGAAGACGAACCCGTGGTCGACCGCCCTGAGGATCACCGCTCTGGCCGAAGGACGTCCAGCCTGAGACGAAGTGGCGAGCACCATGGTGTCCGCCTGGGGGACCGCAGCCCGCCACGCCTCCTCGAGCCAGGATGCGAACTGGACGATTGGGTCGGCTGCGACGTCTTCTTCTGAGAGCCCTTTCACAGACGGAGGGGACGGGGAGGCGCCATGACAGCCTGCGGGTCGTCCCGCCAGATCTCAGGCTGCACGTCGATGTACAGCTCGATCTCGTTTCCGTCTGGGTCCTCGATGTAGAGGCTGTGCGTGACGGTGTGGTCGCTGGCCCCGAGGATCGGCACCCCGTGCTCGGCGAGGGTCTG
>CAZKJJ010000471.1:0-2302 GCA_964553055.1 uncultured Acidimicrobiia bacterium | reverse complement strand
GGGCGCCCCAGCCGACGGCGTTTCGCAGGTTCTTCACGATCCCCGCGAGCGGGAGGTCGTCGAAGTGCATCACGACGTCCACCTCGGTGTTTGGGGAGCGGACGACGGCGAAGGGACGGAAGCTCGACGCTCCCTCGCCCCAGAGCGATCGCATCATCAGTTCGCAGGCGCGAGCGGAGAGGGGGACGTGGTTCACTCGGCCCCCTGCTCGATCAGCTCGATCGCCTGCTGGATCATCTGGGCGGTGTTCGCGAGCTCCGCGCGGTATTCGTCGACGCGCCGATCGACGCCGGCGCTCACTTCCTTCATCCGCAGGTCGCCCGACAGCATCGCTGCGCCCTGGTGAACGCCGGCGAACCAACTCGCGCCGGCGGCGAGCTGCGCGAGCTTCACGCGGGACCGACGAAGGGTCTCGAGGAGCAGGTCGTCCCGGCTATCCGGCAGTGCGTTCGCGGGTGGTTCCCAACCGCTGGCGCAGTGAGCGCACATCGGATTGGGGGCCGCGGGGGGACGGATGTAGAACGGCGTGATCGTCATCTGGCCGCAGACGGAGCAGAACTCATTCATTGCCGAGTTCCTCGGCCAAGTAGTCAGCCGTCTCGGGCTCGAGCTGCTCGAGGTAGGCCTCGACCGCGGCCTTACCGAACTCCGACAGTGTCATGCCATGTACAGCAGCGGTGACACGCACTCGACGCATCAGCTCTGGGTCGACGATGATTGTGAGCCGCTTGCTGGCAGCGTCTTCGGTCTTTGGTTGGCCCATCTCGCTCTCGGTGTCAGCTTCCTTGCCACTGGCACCAATTGCTACGTGTCATGACGAGCAGTGTCAATAGTTGAAAGTTTGAAAGTTTGAAAAATCACTTCTGACGCGTCACTGTAGGTGGTACGGAAACGGAGGTACCGAATGGCAGCATCGCCCCTTTTGACGCAGTTTCAGCAGATGGGAGAGAACTACGAGGATGTGCCTCCGGGCATCCCCCGCCTTATCCAGCGATGGCTGGACGCCGAGCCGTCGCGCTCGCCCGAAGCCTTCGGAGAGCTGCTGGGGTTGCACCATCGGACTGTGTACCGATGGAAGGCGGGTCGCGTCCCGAAGCTGAAGAGGGATCGGGAGGGCTATCGAGACCAGCTACTCGAGATCTTCGACGTCTCCGATGACGAGCTCGACGAGGCGTGGAGGCAGTCGGACGAATGGCGGGCGAACGAGCCTCCGAGAATGGCTCGAACGGGAGTGCCGGCCGAACTGTCCGTAACCCGGTGGGTTGAAGCGGTTCGTCGAGATCAGGACCTCTCGGCGATCGCCAAGGTCGTGCTCGAAGCGATCACCTACTACCCGATCTCGGACGACTTGTTCGGGGTCGAGTGGGGTCGCCTGGCGAATGAGACCGGGCTCACCGATGAAGAGGTTCGGGACGCGATTCCGTCGGTGTTGCATTCCGGTTATGTGCGCCGCCTGACGGCACTACAGACGATCCGCGGCGAGTGGGTCCTGAAGCTTGAGATGCCCGGATGATCAGAGCATGCCCGCCTGACGCATCCTGAACAGGTGGCATCGAGCCATCTGCGGGGACACGACGAACAGATCGGTGAGGAAGAGCGGGTCGAGTCGGTCGAGCCCGAGGACGACTTCGCACGGCATGAGTAGACACCCCGCAAACGCCCACGCCTGCCACTCCTCGCACCCCGTCGCGGCGCGCTCGCCTTCGTCGGCCGACAGCGCCCAGCGCGTGTCCTCCTCCACGATCTTGGTGTGCAGCACGACATGTCCTGTCTCGTGTGCCACGTCAGAGCGCGCGCGGAGTTGGCTCTCCTCGTCTCCGAGAAGCGCATTGTGCATGTCCTCGCGAAGGGACACGATCGGTCGCCCATCCCTAGGCCACTCCGTCCAGGCTTCGGCATCGCCCATTTCGTCGACGGAACGGACGGTGCAGTCGGCGCCGAGCATCTCGAACCCGAACGGCCAGAAGTTGCGCAGGTCGATCGGCTCGGGCCGCTCGAGAGCGTCCGGCTGCCACTTCTGCAGGGTCTTGCGAGCGTGAAAATCGATGGTGAAGAACGACAGTCTGGGTACGGGCATTGGTGCTCCCCTGGTCAGCGGTGGAGGTTGGCAATGCCGTCCGTGGCTGCGATTGATTTACTGTACTTGTGTTCAGTTGTTTTCGTCTATCGCAAGATGTTGGGGTGTCGGCAGTGACATGCCACGCCATCTTGTGCGTGACCCGTTGGGGTGGGGAGAAATTCCCCAGTGACGTCGGTCGGCTCGCCCGGCATCATAGGGCACAATCCATTACCCAAAGGGGAC
>CAZKJJ010000470.1:0-2308 GCA_964553055.1 uncultured Acidimicrobiia bacterium | reverse complement strand
CAAGCAGCCCTATCCACCTCGAGCAGCTCCCGGTAGCGGGCCCTGCGGTGGACGTTCCACGTCAGAGCGCCTCTCTTCCACACGTAGGCGAGCGTCTCGACAACCAGGAGGGTGAAGACTCCCATCGAGGCGACTCCGAACCACCCGAGCTCACGAAAGCGAACCGCCCACGCGAAGAGGAAGACGATCTCCACATCGAACACGACGAAGAGCATGGCTACGACGTAGAACTTGACGGGGAACCGCTGCGAGGGCTCGTGCTCGGGGATGATCCCGCACTCATAGGGGGCGAGCTTCTCGGGGGTCGGTCGATGGGGCGCGATCAGCCGCGACACCGTCAGTGAGAAGATCCCGAAGCCCGTCACCAGCACGAACATCACGGCGACGGGCAGGTAGTCGGCAAGGGTCAAGAGCTCACCTCTCGTCCGCTTGCTGAGATTAGGAAGGGGGTCTCGCAATCCACAAAACCACCCGGGGCCCCACGCTGAGGGCGGAGGTCTCGCACCTTCGAGGTGGTCCTCGCCCTCCTCCACGTGGTCTAGAAGCCGGGCGTCACCCGGACCAGCCCTTCCAGCACCCGATACGCCTCTTCGCCGAGGCGTCGCTCGCCCGGCTCCAGGAGATTGGACATGACCCGCAACACCCACTCCATCAGAGGCCGCGACCGGATCCCGACGTGAGCAAGGGCTCGCATCACAGATGGCCTTCCGATCGCCTTGACGAATAGACGTGCGAAGCGGTAGTAGTCGCCGTACACGTCACCGAGCGACCTCGGGTAGCCGGCCAGGAGCGACAAGTCGTCCCTGGCCAGGGAAGCGTCGATCGTCCTTGCCGCCAGCCTGCCCGTCTCGTACGCCACGGAGATGCCCTCGCCGTTCCACGGGTTGATGGCTCCCGCTGCGTCTCCCACGACCACCCAGTTGGGCCCTGCGAGCGGTCCCACCGAGAAGGCCATGGAGAGCTTCCCTCCCCTCGGGTCGGTGATCCTGCTCTCATCCGAGATCCCCCAGTACGGCGGGGCCCGCCTGGTGTAGTCGCGCAACATGGACGTGGTGTTGACGTCCCTCCACCCCCGGAACGTCGACAGCAGCCCCACCCCTACGTTGATCGTGCCATCCCCCAGAGGGAACACCCAGCCGTACCCTGGCATCGTGTCACCGCGGTCGTCGCGCAAATCCAGCTGGCTCTCCATGAACCGCCCATCAGACAGAGCGCTGGTCCAATAGGCCCTGGCGGCCATCCCCATCGGATAGTCACGGCGACGCGCCGTGCCGAGCGCCCTTCCGAAGCGGGAGAGGGAGCCGTCAGCTACGACCACCACGGCCGGCGTCACTCGCTCCACGGACCCTTCGGAGACCAGCTCCACCGCGGCGACCCTGCCTTCTGCGACGAGCGGCCTCGCCTCGGTGTTCTCATACACGGTCGCACCCTGCTTTCGCGTGAGTGCAGCTACCTGCTCGTCGAGATCCGACCGCCTGATGATGCCGCCCCAGGGAGGAAAGACCGTGTGCTCGGGCCACGGCATCTCGAGGAAGAGATCGTCGCCCGCGTACGCCCGCAGGCCGTCCACTCGGTGGAACGCGCGGACGTCGAAGTCGAACCCCATGTCCGAAAGCTGGAGGATGGCTCGAGGTGTCAGACCATCTCCGCATGTCTTCTCCCTCGGAAAGGACTTGCGCTCGACGAGGGCCACGTGACGCCCTTCTCTGGCCAGCCAGTAGGCGGCGGCGGCTCCGGCGGGGCCTCCGCCAACAACCAGTACCTCAGGCGTCGGCATCCTGTCGAGCCTACCGCCGGAGCCGCCTGGCACCGAAGGGCCCGCTCGATTCAGCAAACACAAGGGATAGGTTTATCGTGACACAGTGCCACCTTCTGCGATTCCCAGAGCCACGGTCGCACGCTTGCCTCTCTACCTTCAGTGCCTCGAAAGGCTCGAAGGCATCCGAAGCACCGTGTCCTCGGAGCAGCTGGCGGAGATCGCCAATGTCAACTCCGCCAAGGTGAGGAAGGACCTGAGCCATCTCGGCTCCTACGGCATCCGCGGCGTCGGCTACGAGATCGACCACCTGGCGTTCCAGATCCAGACGGCGCTGGGGCTGACTCGGGACTGGGCTGTGGTCATCGTCGGGATCGGCAACCTCGGCTCCGCGCTCGCCAACTACGGCGGCTTCCCAGAGCGCGGGTTCAGGATCGTTGGCCTCTACGACGTCGACCCATCCAAGATCGGGACGGTGGTGGACGGTCGCGAGGTCAGGGATGTGCGCCTGCTGCACGAGGACGTCCTTGTCAACGACGTGGCCATCGGCCT
>CAZKJJ010000469.1:0-2314 GCA_964553055.1 uncultured Acidimicrobiia bacterium | reverse complement strand
CTACAGCGTCAAAGGGAGAATCGATGAAAAGCCGGGATGATCAGGGTCGGGTGGTGACCCTCAGGGAGGAAGTTGACGGACCGGACCGGCGCCATCTTTGGGCTTACGTCGACGAGGAAGGCAATCTCCACATCGACGGTCAGGACTTGGGTCCGAGGACAGCGCCGGTCAGCGCCGACGGTGAGTACGGATGGTTCCAGACGATCCGCAAGGGGCAGCTTCCTGAGCTCAGACAACTACTGGGCGGCAACCCAGACGATGATGTCCTTGATCTTCTCGAATCGAAATGGACTGGAAGCAGTTCGTATTGCCGACCTCAATAGCGATGACATCCCCCCTTCCCCGCCGCCAAGCCCATTGAGGTACCTCAACGGGCGCGGCGAGAAACTTTCCGAACTCGGCGCGTGTTTGCGTTGTGGTGCCGACTCGGGCCGAACGTCGGAAGGGGGCGTGGTGAAGAGTGACGCTGCTCGTCTCCTCAGGTTGCGGGATCGGTTGCCGGTGGAATGGTCCGGGCTGTTGACCCGAAGCGCGCAAGCGTTGGCCAGACTCGACGGGTTAGACAATGCCTGTCCTTGCTGTGGTGGTCCGGTTCGGCAGTCGGGTAGGGGCCGACCCCGGAAGTACGGCTCGGATCGGTGTCGCCGGGAGTATTGGCGGCGTTGACTCCCGGCTCGATACTGCCGGGGTATCGGGCGGTTGGCTTGGGACGATTCCGGGTTGGCCTGACCCGGCTTCGTCCCTAGCAACCCCCGTTGCTCGAACGTCCTATGCCCAGGCAAACTTCTGTCGGGACAAGAATTGTCCACTTCACTCTTGAGCCGGGCATACGCCGGTCATGGGACTCCCCGTTGTGCGAAGGTTGAGTGATGTCGAGCAGTGATACTCGCTTCGCCGAGTTGTACGACGGCTACTACCGCCAAGTCTTTCTCTATTGCAGGAGACGGACAAGGCCGGACCTCGTAGATGATGCCGTGGCTGACACTTTTCTCACGGCGTGGAAGAAGATCGACAATGTGCCCAGCGGGTCGGATGCGCTTCCGTGGTTGTACGCCGTTGCATACAGGACTATCGGACACCAGTACCGAGCCTCTGGCAGACATCGGAAACTGAGGGAGAAGCTGTCGGCGCTGGGGATTGCCGACGGGGTCTATGACTCGGCAGACCTGGTTGTAACGAATCATGAATCACGCCAAGTCCTGGAAGCGTTGTCGAAACTGCGCCCTTCCGATCAAGAACTGCTCCGACTTTCGGTCTGGGAGGAACTGTCGTCATCTCAGATTGCAGTCGTCCTCGATATCAGTGTCTCGGCCGCCAAGAAGCGCTCTACGCGGGCGAGGGCCGCTCTATTGCGCGCGTACGAGAGTCTCCAAAGACAGACGTCTTCCCCCGCTGCTCAGAAGGGAGGTGTGTGGTGATCACCGAAGAACAAGTAATAGCCATCCTGGCTCAGGCAAACCCAGAGCCGAGCGAGAGCCTGGAGTTGGACTCCGATGCAGCCGCGTACCTCGTGACCATCCAAGAGAGGAGCAGCGAAGTGACGCAGCTAAGAACGACACCGACCAAGAGAGAGACATCATCCAGGAACCGCTTGATCACTGTGACCGCAGCGGTCGTGGCCGTGTTGGTTGTGGGCCTGGTTGTCATCACGAGTGGAAGTGAAGAGGCTCCACTAGCGACGCCAAACTCGCCTGAGGGCATAGCGTTGTCGTTCCTCGAAGCGAAGGAGACCTACGACACTGCCACCGCTTTGGCACTCGTCGACGACGACGCCATCGTCCACGTCGGCCCCGCAACTTCAAAGGAGGAGTTCGTTTTCGAGATTGCGTTCCAAGAAGCGACAGGCCTCATCGCGAAGCCAGTGGGCTGTGAAGGGGTTAACGGCCAGTTGATCTGCACCGCGGAGTACACGACTGCGATCACTAGAGCCCTTGGATCGGGTGCAGATACGTTCACCTACGACATCGAGGTGTCTGACGGCCAGATCACCCAGGTGCGACTAGATCCGGGCAACTACTCGGCAGAGAATTGGGAACCCTTCCAGGCGTGGATCTCTCGGAATCACCCGTCTGACCTCGAGATCATGTACGACGGTTCGAGCGCCATTGCCATGAGTGATGAGTCCCTCGCCTTGTGGGAAACACGCACTGACCAGTACATCGAGGATCTAACCGGCGACGCAGACCGGTAGCCACCCACATCATCAATCAGGCACATATCGAGCGGGCATCCTCCGCGACGAAACGCGACGAAATGGCACGCTCAACCTATGACGCCCTCGATCGTCAATGCAGAAGCGGAAGGCGTCCACGAG
>CAZKJJ010000468.1:1918-2340 GCA_964553055.1 uncultured Acidimicrobiia bacterium | reverse complement strand
GGCCTTCCCACCCCCGCAGGCGAATAGCCTCGCGGTCAGAGTCAGACAGCCGCTCGATCGCTCTGGCAAGGTCCTCGTCCTCGTGACGGCGAACCACCTGAATCAGCGGATCCGGCTCCGTACCGGCGGGTTCGCGCATCGCCCTCGCGTGTAGACGGAGACGCCGCCGGTTACCTCGCTCGGTGTGGCGGACTACGTTCCGTGCCACCCCGAAGAGCCATAGAAGAGCCCCAGGACCGGGCGGGATCCGGTCTACGTGCTGCCACGCCACGAGATACACCTCGGCGACGGCATCGTTGACATCGGAGGCGTGGAGTCGGCGTAGGCAATACCGGCGCACCCCATCGAACGTCGACGCATACAACTCGCGGAACCTGACATCCGAACCCGGATCGGCCGACACCGTCCCCTCCAGCCGTCTC
>CAZKJJ010000468.1:0-1908 GCA_964553055.1 uncultured Acidimicrobiia bacterium | reverse complement strand
CTCGATCGACCCTATATGCCCGGACACCCGGAAAACCGGACAGGCTCCCGCACCGACGACTGACTTCCCGGCGCGGGCGTCTCCAGGCCTGCCACAGTGGACGATGGAGCCGCTCGGGCACGGTTCCCGGCGACACGCGCAGCAACCGGCACATCTCGACACCCGAGTACTGGACATTCTGAGAGTCAACGAGGCGCCGCCCGCCACGGCACGATGAACAACGGAAGGTGCATGGCAGCTACCGAGACGGCATGGCCGCTGGCCCGCTCATGCAGGCAGGCGCGCCGACCTCAGGAACGCTGCACCGGAAGCAGCAGCACAGGCGTCTCGGTGCTGGAGAGCACCTCGTGAACCACGGCCGCCCGTCCACGAGCTAGCTCCTGGCTCCAGGCCAGAACGAGCAGGTCGCACTTGCTGTCCCTGCCTACGTCGAGCATCTGCTGAGCCGCCTCCCCGGTCCGTATCTCCAGCTGGGCTTCCGGCTCGGCGTGGCGAAGAAGAAACTCCTGCGACCAGGCATCCACGTCGTCCCGGGTGGCGTCCCAGAACCTGGGTGCCGATCCCGGGGAGAACACGTGCAATGCCACGAGCTCGACCCCGGACCCCTTGAGAAGCTCCCACGCTCCTTGCACACTCCGAGAGGACTCGTCGGTCCCATCCAGGGGGACGAGGGCGCGGTTGATCTGCTCCCCCTCCCGCCACTCGAGCGAAGGGGGCACCACCACCACCGGCTTCCTGGACCGCCCACAGACCTCCGTGGCGATCCGGCCGGCGGGACGCCTGCCCTCCTCTCGGCCGCGAATGCCCATGACACCCATCTGTACGTCTTCTGCTTCGATCGCCTCGCAGATCACTTCTGCCGCGATCCCAGGAACCGTCACCAGCTCGACGCCGGCTCGTCGAGCCTCCCGTGCGATAGCCGGGGGCGAATCTCGTCCTACGTGCATGGCCCGGACCCTCGTACTCAGCCGTTGTGCCAGCCGTACCGAGGTCTGGAGCACCGGCTCAGTCGCCGGGCTGTCGTCGACCGCCGCAAGCACAGTCATCATGAGGAAACCTCCTTCCAGGAGCCATCCCGGTAGAGAAACCTGGCGCCAGGCGGCACCACAGGCGTGCCAATCGCTCCGGGCAAGTTCACGATCAAGGGCACGTCGACCTCGACCTCCACCAGCTCATGGGCCAACGTGAGCCGGACTCGCACAGACCGAAACCGCAGCCGGAGCTCCAGTGAAGGCCATGAGGGGGGAAGCCTCGGGTCGATTCGGAGGGCGCCCCGCTGGCCCTGCAGGCCGGCGAAGCCGAAGGCCAACGCCTGCCAGACACCTCCCATGGCGGCCAAGTGGAGCCCGCCCGTGGTCGTGCGGGTCATGTCTGCGAGATCGATCCTGCAGGCGATGCGAAAGAGCCTCAGAGCATCCTCGAATTCGCCCGCCCTGGCCAGCAAGGATGCGTAGATGGCAGGCGACAGCGAGCTGGCGTGAGCGGTCCGTGGCCCGTAGAGACCCAGGTTGGGAAGCAGCGAGTTCGGCTCAGTCTCGTCGGGAACCATGTGGTGGAGCATCAGCACATCGGCTTGCTTGATGATCTGTGATGCGGCCGTCCGCTCCCGCCCGATGAGAACATCTACGGCGACCGGCGGATCCCCGATGTGGGATGCCAGAAGCGGCTGGAGGTCGTAGTAGCCACTGAACTGCTCGTAGATCCCAGTGTCGCGGTCGTACTGGTCGACGAGACCGTCTGCCAGCCGCAGCCAGTTCTCTGCCTCGGCGGTCGTGCCGCCGACCCCATCTCCGATCACGAGATCGGCCGCGTACCGGAGGTTCCACCGGGCCATGACATTCGTGAAGGCGTTGTCGCTGACGGACTCGTGGTACTCGTCCGGCCCGATCACCCCGTCGATGTGGCCTC
>CAZKJJ010000467.1:0-2356 GCA_964553055.1 uncultured Acidimicrobiia bacterium | reverse complement strand
CATACGATCAGGAACACCAGGTGCCCGCACGAAAGGGCACGGTGATGAAGTGCGATTTCTGTCCGGACATGATGCGCGATGACGTCCTTCCTTACTGCATCCAGGGTTGTCCGAATGACGCCATCTACTACGGCGATCTTGAAGAAGATATTGCGACCAACGGGGAAGAGGTCGTGTCAGCCTCGCGGTTCATGTCCGAGAACCAGGCATATCACCTGAAGGAGAATCTGGGTACGAAGCCGCGGGTCTACTACATCCCTGGTCACGGCGAGGACGTCGGGCGAGACGCTTACACGGAGGGCAGGCTACCTACCGAGTGGCCATGGATCAACCTCACCAAGGGGACGCAGAAGTGGAAGAGGTGAGGAGCCCCTGGCGGGAGAGGCTGGAGCGTGCCGCGATGGCACCCGTGCTGGGGACCAGCCGTGCCTACTGGGCGTGGGTAGCCTTCCTCCTCGTCGTCATAGGCTGGGGCATCTACGCCTACACGCGACAGCTGCAGGATGGCCTCATCGTGACAGGGATGCGAGACCGCATATCCTGGGGACTCTACATCACGACTTTCGTGTTCTTCATTGGAATCAGCCATGCCGGCACCTTGATCTCGGCCATCTTGAGGGTATCCCAGGCACGCTGGCGAACACCCATTACGCGGATGGCGGAGTTCATCACTCTTGTCGCCCTCATCTGTGGGGCGTTGTTCGTAGTTATCGATCTCGGCCGTCCAGACAGGGTCCTCAACGTTGT
Source organism: uncultured Acidimicrobiia bacterium (assembly GCA_964553055.1). Taxonomy (GTDB): domain Bacteria; phylum Actinomycetota; class Acidimicrobiia; order Spongiisociales; family CAZKJJ01; genus CAZKJJ01. The sequence goes on along the minus strand of CAZKJJ010000467.1, from coordinate 1,609 downwards.
TCGGTTTGGCCGCTGGCAGTCGCCAATCATCTGGGACGTGCTCGCCATCACGACTTACATCACCGCCAGCACGGCCTACCTGTTCCTGCCCATGATCCCGGACCTCGCACTCTTCCGGGACCGCCTCGCGGGCCGTGTCTCGCGCTGGCGGATGTGGATCTACGACCTCCTATCTGTTCGCTGGCGTGGAACGGAGTCGCAGTGGCGCTCGCTCGCGGCCGCGATGACTACAGCAATGATCCTGATCATCCCGATCGCCGTTTCTGTGCACACGGTGGTCTCATGGATATTCGCCATGACGCTGCGTGAGCCGTGGAACAGCACGATCTTCGGAGCGTTCTTTGTCGCAGGGGCGATCTTCTCCGGAGTGGCCATGCTGGTCGTGGTGATGGCTGTCCTGAGGAAGGTGTACCACCTGGAGGAGTACATCACCGAGAAGCACTTCGTGTATCTCGGTTACCTGCTGGCTGCCATGGCGATGATCATGGTCTACGCGAACATCTCCGAGTTCCTGACAACGGGATACAAGATGGAGGAAGGGACGGAATTTCACTTCCGCCAGCTGTTCCTCCACGACTTCGCGGGGTTCTACTGGTTCTACCTGATCGGCGGCCTCGTGCTGCCGGCGCTGCTGGTCCTGCTGCCCTGGACACGGAACATCTGGGGCGTAGTGACGGGGTCAGTCCTCGTTGTCGCCGCCATGTGGATAGAACGCTACTTCATCGTCGTGTCGGGGTTCCGCGTGCCGCTAATGCCCTACGAGCCGTCAACATATGCGCCGACCTGGGTGGAGCTGTCCGTCATGGCGGCGGGCTTCGCGCTGTTCGCGCTGCTAATCACGATATTCGTGAAGCTCTTCCCCATCATCGCGGTGTGGGAAGTGGCGGAGGATGAACCAAGTACAGAAGTGGAGCCGGCCCAACCGGAAATCCCGCGCGGGATCGCACCGGAGCCGGCAGGAGGAGTTGGATCATGAAATCGAGCGCTGTGAAGGTATCAGCAGTGTTCCTAGCCCTCGCAGTTGCCGTCCTGACCATGGCCGGTACCGCGAGTGCATCGCACGTGCAGGTCGACCTTTCGCTGCCTGCTCAACCGGCGATTGGTCAGCCGACGGCTGTCCAGGCCAGTTTCCAGGCGGATTCTGAGCCGATCGCCGGGATGACGGTCGCCTTCCACGAAGAGGTGACGTTCGGCGGCGTCACCAGCGATGTCGACCTCGGCCAGACTGTGACCGATGCTAACGGTGTCGCCCAGCTGACGTATGAGCCGAGAGCTGCAGGCGTTCACGAGATCCACGTTCGCTACACGTACGAAGACGGGGAAGAGGAGGACGCGGCGGCGTCTCTGGAAGTTCCGGCACCGGGTGAGCAGCTGTATCGATCTACGTCTGGGGTCAATATTCCCGGCCTTAACGTCTGGGCGCTGATGGCTCTCGTTGCCGCCGTCTGGGCGATCTTGCTCAGCGTCGCATGGAGGGTCATCGCCATCGCTCACGCCGATGATGATCCGTCTCCTCTGGAGCCGATGGGTTCGGCCGGGAGCAGGTGATCTGAATGTTCGGAAGGCTGCGCGTCCCTCCGGGGCCGATCCTCGGCGTGATCATGATGAG
>CAZKJJ010000466.1:0-2360 GCA_964553055.1 uncultured Acidimicrobiia bacterium | reverse complement strand
CCTGCAAGAGCCGGAAAGAGAGATCCGTGCCTTCGTCACCGATGAGCCCAGCGCCGACGATCTGAGACGGAGGGGGTTCAAGGTGGCACTCGGTGACGTATCCGACGCCAGCCACGTGGAGGGGGCCTCCACCCGGTGTTTCACCGCGGTCCTCATCACCGAAGCCGCACACGACGATCGGGAACGATCATTTGCCGAGACCGCCGAGGATGTTCTCCAGGGTTGGGCGAGAGCAGTGGCCGGCTCTGAGGTCACCCGTGTCATCTGGGTCAGCGATGACCCGCCACCTCGGTCCTCGGTAAAGGAGACCGTCACGGTCGACCCCAACCACCCTGATCTCGGGCAACACGTGTTCGAGTTGGACGACGCCTCTCGCCTCAACTCAGTGTAAGGGTGCGCTCACTGGATCGAGTGGGTCCGAGAAGATCCGCCACCCGGGCTGAGAGCATTATCTCCCTCCGTCGTGCCCGGTCGTACGCCTCGGTCAGAATCGCATAAGGATCGACGGCGACCCCGTTGTGTTGAAGCTCGAAGTGAGTGTGCGGGGTGCTCGACTCGGCGTTTCCGGAGTCGCCAACCCATGCGATCAGCTCACCGGCCTCCACCCAATCCCCCACTTCGAGCCCGGGAGCGATGGTGAGCGACCAAGCGGCACGGCCATCGTCGGTTCCGATGTTGTCGTTGTTCAGATGCACGTAGTGGCTGGTCCAGCCGTCCACATGGCGGATTCTGACGTTGCGCCCCGACAGGCTGTCGGTTCCGACGTGGATCACAACGCCTGGAGCCGCGGCGTAGACCTCGGTCATGCGGGGAGCCATCAGATCGTTGCCATGATGAACTCGCCCGTCAGACCTGGTGGCACCAAACGATGATCGGAAGTGGGTCTCCGTGGTTTCCTGTGGGAACGTCAACTCGAAGGGCAGGGTGGTGTGTGCCTCGGCCGGCAGCGCCGAGACCACGCCGACCGCCATGGCGATGACGAGTGTGGACAGACGACGTAAGTGAACACGCGAACGCAAACAACACTCCTACTGATTGGGAAGATGAGAGTGGACTAGATGTCCCAGGAGATCCGCCACCCTATCGGGAGGCTGGCTCAAGACAAAACGAGAGGCTGACCACACGAGCCCTCACCCGGTATCTGGTGGCCCGGAGGCCGGCCGAGCCCGGACCGTGAACCGGAGACGAGTGACCGGCTCATCGTCAACGGAGATCACGAACGAATAGGGGCCCTCGCGATCGAAACGCAGGTTGTTGAACGTGAACGACCGGATCAATCCAAAGTCGGTCGCATTCATCTGACGCCCCGGGTCGGATGGGAGTCGAATCTGATGGGAGAGAGGATTGGGCAGCAATGGCTTCCCGTCCTCGTCTTGCAGCTCCACAGACAACTTGAGACTGTCTGCCGCCCAGGACACCGGCACCCTCAGACGCAACCCAATAGCGAGACTGGGATGTCGGGCGGGGACACCTCGCACCCACAGCGTGTCCCAGCCCCCTCCAAGCACGAAGAGCTTCCCCCGGACGGCCTGAACCGCATCGGCCAGCAGTGCGACATCGATAGTGGGCCCCAGCGAGTCCGGAGGTGTGTCCATCTCCCGACCGAGACTAGGACCCTGGCGTTCCACCTCGCCCGTGCCGGCTGTCAGCCAGGTTCGATTGAGCCGGGGAGCCCATGTCGGATAACGTTTCCTCCGAGAACGATGACCGATTCAACACCAATCGCACCCGCAGAAGGCAAACTGGGCGTCCTCACCCCGGGCATGGGTGCCGTCGCCACTACGTTTGTCGCCGGGGTCCTCGCCACCCGCAGGGGCTTTGCCCGGCCCACGGGGTCTTTGACTCAACTGTCCCACATCCGTCTCGGAAAGCGGACGGAGGAACGCAACCCGTTGATAAAGGACTTCGTCCCACTGGCCTCCATCGAGGATCTGGAGTTCGGGGGATGGGACCCCTATTCGGACGATGCATACGCCGCCGCCATGAAGGCCGGCGTGCTCGACCCACGACACATCGAGGGGATCGGCGACGAACTGAGGCTCATACAACCGATGCCCGCCGTGTTCTCCAGCCGGTGGGTCAGAAACCTGGAGGGAATGGACCAGGTGAAGACGGCCGCCAACCACATGGACAGTGCGGAGGCACTCATGGAGGACATCGACCGCTTCCGGTCGGAGAACCAGGTCGACCGGTTGGTGGCGGTGTGGTGTGGCTCGACCGAGGCCTACGAGGACCCGTCCCAGGTTCACATGGACCTCGACGACTTCGAACAGGGGATGAAGGACAACGACGAGGCGATCGCCCCCTCCCAGGTCTATGCCTATGCCTGTCTCAAGATGGGGGTTCCCTTCGCCAACGGC
>CAZKJJ010000465.1:0-2361 GCA_964553055.1 uncultured Acidimicrobiia bacterium | reverse complement strand
TGCTCTCAGTGGTACGGGGAGGTGAGGATCGACGCTATCGAATGCTGGACACCATTCGACACTTTGCCGCGGATCGTCTGGAGACGAACGGCGAGACAGCCTCATACCAGCGAAGACACGCCGCCTACTTCGCGGAAATGGCAGGAGAGTTCGCCCAGCGTTGGCGCACGCTGGATCAACTCGAGGCGACACGCAGATTTGCGGACCAACGTGACAACGTCAGAAAGGCTCTCGCCTGGGCAGAGTCCGGGTCTCCCGAGATGCTGCTGGAGATGACAGCGCACCTGTTGCCCCTATGGACCCACGCCGGCTTCTTTAGTGAGGGCTGGATTTGGTTCAGCAAGGCTCCAACGGACGACGTCGAGATGTCCCCCGAACTGCGTGCTCGAGCCCTGACCGAAGCGGTCATCTACTCGATCTCTATCGACCCCCAGCAGAGTCTCGAGTTGGCCGAAAAGGCGGTGGCGGCGGCGAGAGAAGTGCCCGACGGCGCCTCTCTCCTTTCCCAGGCTCTGGCCTGGGAGCAGTTCGCCCGGGAGTACATGGACCACGAGTTCGACCTTCCGTCGCGTGAGGCACTCGAGGTCGCCGAATCATCGAGCGACCTCTGGGCTTTGGCGCGAGCGAAGATGATCATCGGACTCGTCGAGGGTCACCTCGGTCTTGACAGCGGAGTCGATCTTCTCCAAGAGAGCATCGGAGGTTTCCAACTCGCTGGGGATCGCATCAGTGAGGCTTGGGCACTTTGGTGGCTAGCAGACGCAGCTGCCTGCGTCGGTCGGCTCACCGACGTCGTCGGGTGGAGCGATAGGGCCATTACACTGGCCAGGTCGACAGATTCGAAGTCGGTTGAAGTTCACGCCCTGGCCCTCAAAGGCTGGGCCCTGACCCAGCTGGGACAGGAGGAGGCGGCCCGACGTCTGATCAAGGATTCCCTCGACGGCCACCGCGAGATTGGCGACCGTTGGTGCGTCGCCATGACCAGTCAAACGCTGGGTCAGGTTGAACTCGACTCAGATCGGGACGCTGCCCTGGCTCATCTCACAGAAGCCATCGAGGTGGGATGGTCTGTCCGAATGCCACGAGTCATCGAGAGAACCGGTGGAACCATTGCTCGGCTGGCCGCACGCGAAGAGGACAACGAGTTGGCGATCCGCTTGTTCGCAGCCCACGAGGCTTCCGCCCGGAGACTGCTTCCAAAAAGCGCCGACTTGTCCGATCACGTGCGCATACAACAGCTGGAGTCAGGTCGAGAACCCGAATTCAGCGAGCTTCGTAGGAGAGTCGAGCCTGGATTGTGGGAGCGTGCCTGGATAGCAGGATCCGAAATGAGCCGCGAAGAGATCGCCCGGACGGCGCTTGCCTGGCTGTCGGTGAAGACCGAGGTCTGAGGCTCTTGGACTCAATTTGCCGCGTCACAGATCGCTTTAATGACGACGGGTACGTGCAGTGCGAGTAGAAGAAGATGGGTTGGCCTGGCCTCATGTGACGACCCGTTCCGCGATGTGAGGCAGATCGGTTCACCACAGTCGTTATTCGGGGTGCCGCTCCCTTCGGCGACGAGACCGCCGAGAGGTTTGCCACCCAGATCAAGCCGATAGAGCGGGCGCGACCGGGTCGACGGCGAGCGACCCACTGGGAGAAATGCCTGACTGCAGCGTCTGACACGACACCCGTCTCTTCAGTTTCGTCCTGACGCTGGCACCGGTGAGGTGGAGGTACCACCGATTTCTGGACTCCCGTCGAGTTGCTTGTCGGGAGTCCAATGCAGATCCGAACGTCGGCTCTCGATCCTGATCTGCATGAGTGTCCAGTGGCGTTGAGAGTTTGTTTAGAGCCTCCTCATACGTTGACACCGCTGGTTTGGGATTTGGCTTTCGATACATGGAGGAGACCGCATGACTGTCTCGACGGAAACAGGTGACTTCGTTATGGCCATGAGGGGCGAGGTGATCCAGCCGGGGGATGCCGGCTATGAGGAGGGGCGTCGGGTGTGGAACGGGATGATTGACCGGCATCCCGCCCTTATCGCCCGTTGCGCCGGGGTGGCGGATGTGATCGCCGCCCTCGATTACGCCCGTAATAGTGGACTGCCTGTCACGGCAAGGGGTGGCGGCCACGGTGTGGCAGGTAAGGCGGTCGTCGACGGTGGGGTGGTCGTCGACCTGGCGGAGATGGATGAGGTCCGCGTCGACCACCGCACCAAGACGGCAAGGGTCGGGGCCGGAGCCACCTGGGGTCAGGTCGATCGAGAGACCCAGGCGTTCGGTCTGGCGGTCACCGGGGGAGTTGACTCGCGTACCGGTGTCGCTGGTCTCACCCTCGGGGGTGGAGTCGGTCATCTGGCCAGAGCCATCGGGT
>CAZKJJ010000464.1:0-2369 GCA_964553055.1 uncultured Acidimicrobiia bacterium | reverse complement strand
GCCACTCCGACGCCACTCCACGCCGTCCACGCGCCGATCGCGGCGCCCCGCTCGTCCGGCTCGAAGTTGGTCGTGATCAGAGCCAGCGCCATCGGCACCAGCAACGCCGCGGCGACACCCTGCAGCGCCCGCCCGGCCACGAGGATGCCCACCGTGGGCGCGGCGGCGCAAAGCAGCGAAAAGAGCCCGAAGGCCACCAGCCCGATCACGAACACCCTCCGCTGGCCGTACAGGTCGCCGAGCGAGCCGCCCACCAGCAGCAGCGCTCCCTCGGTCAACAGGTAGGCGTTCGCCACCCATTGCTGGGCGAGCAGTCCCCCTCCCAATTCGTCCTGGATCGAGGGAAGCGCGACGTTGACTACCGACGTGTCGACGAAGGCAACCGTCGAACCGAGAATGCAGGCCACGAGGACGAGGCGCTTCTGCGCGGAGGTTGTCTCGCCGGTGCTCACGCCGTGCCGAATCTACACGCGGCGCCGCGCCTTCGCACCTCCCGTTCCGCCGACGCGCTACGCGCTCCGCAGCAGCTCCGCCAGCCTGCGCACCTCGGCGACGGTCACCGTCAGCTCAGGATGGCGGAGGACTCCCAATGGCTCGATGCCGGGAACCGGGGTGCGAAAAGAGATGCGCACCCCGCGGTTCCCGTTTGTCGCGAACGTCAGCCCCCGGTCGGTGATCGCCAGGCGGGCGGGTCCGGCGGTCTTCCAGAATGCGTACGGGCCCGTCACCGCGACATCCGTGACGTTCGCGAGCGCGGTTGACAGCCGCCACGGACCGAAGTGGACATCGAGAGCCTCGTCGCCCACGTCGACCCAGGCGGTGGCAGGCGTGATGCCGAACGCGAGGGCGCTCGTGCGATACGCCGGCGCGAAGGCGAAGTCGAACCGCTCGGTGTCATTCACAGCGGCGATCGTACGGGCCGCCGCGAATCGCAGCTCACCGCGTGTCGGTCACGACCCGCAGATCCACAGTGGTCGGGCACGGATCTCCAGTGGGGCTGTCGGTCGTCTCGAGGACGATGCGCATCTCGTTCTCGTCGGGCGTTGGCTCCCCGCCTATGGTCGGGGCCTGGCTGCCGATTCCCGCGCTGATCTCCATGGAGGCCCCCGATCCGCATGGATTGGTGCCGTTGATCGGCAGGGCCCCGTGATTGACCGTCATCGTGTCGTGCAGGGTCGGGTTGTAGAAGACGCCGTAGCGAACCACGTTGGGCGGAGGCTCGGCCCCGAAGCCGGGCTTGAAGGTCGTGTAGCTGATGGTCGAACCGCCGTCGCCGGGAAGGGTCACGGGCCAGGGAGTGTGCCCTTCCGTCGTGTCCTGGGGGCTCATGCACCCCTCGTCCTTCGTCACGCCCTGCGACCCGGAGTCGTCGGCCGTCCCGTCGCCGTCGTCGTCCTTACCGTTGTCGCAGGCGGGCTTCACGCCCCCGCCACCGCCACCGCCGCCCGCGCCGCCCCCGGGTGGAGGCACGATCGCCGGCGGGTCGCAGGGGAGCATCACGTAGAGGCGGTACAGCTCCTGGAACTGGTCGATCGTCCGCTCGACTACCTTGCGGCGCTTCTTCTCGGCCCGCTTCTTGCCGTTTTTCTTGAAGTCCTTCGGCTTCGTCTCCTTTGCCCGGACGAGCAGGAAGTCAATGCGCTCGATCTGCACGAAGATCTCGAGGACCCGGCAGCGCTGGATCCTCTCGTCCTCGAGGATGTCCCGCTTTCGCTTGAAGAGGCGGCCGTTTCCCTGCCGCAGCTCCTTTCCCGAGAGCTTTCCCTTTTGCTCCTGCTTGAGCAGCTTGCGCACGGGCCCCTTGATCAGGTCTCCGTGTCCGGCCGCGGCGCCCTGGGCGCACCCCTCAATCAGCTTCTCGAGCTCCTTCGCGTGGTCCAAAGCCCTCTTGATCCGGCGCTGTCTGAGCTTCCCCGAGTCGTGCTCGGCCTCCTCGAGTTCCGTGTCGATGTCGTCGAGCAGGCCGATCACCTTCTGGCCGGGGCAGCCGCCGAAGAAGGTCGTGCCCTCGAACGCCTTGAGGTAGAACAAGACCTTGTCGACGTGCGCCTGCTCCAGCTCAGCCCGGAACCGACGCTGCTTGCCGTCCGCCTTCTTCTTCGCGTTGAGGAGCCGGTCTCGCAGGTTGTTGAGCGAGTCCAGCGCGTCGTGCGAGGGGCCTCCGGCCCGCGCGACCGTGGGGGCGGCGGCCAGGAGCAGCGCGGCGAGGAGGGCCGCGATCGGTGCGAGTGCGGGTGAGCGTCCGCACGAGCTCATAATCCCCGATGCGAAGGTAGCGCCGGCGCGGATCACTCGGGCCCCGCTACGTCCCTGAGCTCAGGGCCTCGCGAGCAATTGGTCCAAGAGTTGCACGGAAGTAGGCCGCCTCC
>CAZKJJ010000463.1:0-2369 GCA_964553055.1 uncultured Acidimicrobiia bacterium | reverse complement strand
CAACGAGTGCGTCGACATCAAGGTCGTGCCGGACCTGGTCCAGTACGCCACGATCAAGGCCTCTCTCGAGGACCTGGACGGCATCCCCATCATCAATCTCAACGAGGTCCCCCTCCAGGGCTGGAACAGCATGGTGAAGCGCGTCATGGACGTGAGCACCTCGGGTCTCCTGCTCGCGGCCCTCACCGTCATCCCCGTGTTCCCCGTCATCGCCCTCCTCATAAAGGACAACCTGCGGGCCCGCCCCACCGCGACGACGGTTGCGAATCCCAGCACTGGAAGGATCAACGTCCCGTAGTGATACTCGATGTGGTACTGGTACCAGAACGTGCTCAGGAAGTTGGAGAGAAGCGGGCCCACAGCCACGACGAGGACCTCCGGTGCAAGCAGCGGCAACAGCGCCAGGGGGGCGAGCAGCTGCAGCAGGTAGTAGGGGCGTGCCAGCTGCTCGGAGAGCACGTAGTCGATGACCTCGCCGGGTCTCGTGAAGAGCTCTTCCATGAATCCGGCTGGCCCGCCGAAGGGAATTCGCCAGGCGTTGAGCGTGCCGACGGAGTTGAAGTGCTTGAGCACCACGTAGACCGCAACGATGAAGAACAGCGCAGACGCCACAGAAGTCGCGACGCCCACCTTGGCCGAATATCGAACCCCGACGTAGATGCCCAGGACGAAGGTGAGCAGCGCCACGTCTTCCTTTACCAGCAGCAGCAAAGCCAGGAGGACGAAGTACGGCACCCAGTGTCGCTGCAGCATGAACCAGAGCGTGAACATGAGCAGCGGCACCTCGAAGACGTCTGGGTGGAACTGCTCGAGGTTCGTCCATCCGAGGGCCGGCTGCAGCAGAAACGCCAACGCGATCGGCGCGGCCAGCCTCTCGTCCCCGAGCACATCTCGGCCTATGAGGAACAGCGGCCAGGCCGCAAGCCCGAGCGCGGCCGACTGCGCCAAGAGCAGCACCGAGGCATGAGGGAACACCCAGTAGAAGGGGACGAGCGGAATGAGGATGAACGACGTGTGGTCGCCGAACAGGTGACGGCCCATGATCGTGATGAACGGATCGTGGAACCGGCTGAGCAGCCACACACCCTGGTCGTAGATGCCGAAGTCGAACCCGTAGGTGGCGAATCCGCTGTGGTTGTTGATCGTCACATAGGTGTAGAAGAGGACGTAGGCCGAGATCCCGACCACCACCGCCCTCCTGGCGGTGCCGCTCCTTCGGATCGGGCCCTGCGGAAAGGCGGGTGCCCGCAGGCTCCTGGGAAGACGAATCCGGCGGGCGGTCACCGGTCGCTGCAGCGTGTCATCAGCCATCACGGTCTCCCCGAGTGGGCTTCCGAGTGGACAACCGCGCCAGGTGTGCAGTGGCCACCCAGGCGAGGCCCAGGCCGATCAGAGCGAACTTGGAGACAGCGAGGACCTTGGCGGTGCCCGCAATGAGGTCCGTGACGGAGCCTGCGAGCATCAAGAGCAGCGCGACGTTCTCGACTGCATCGAGACCACCTGCCGCCCACATACCCCAGCCCACTCCCCAGCCGAGTCTCTCGGCACGCCCCAGGTCTCGTCCTGCTCTCACGGCGAGGACCGTGAGCAGCGCCGAGTACGAGATCAGGAACGAGAAATCGAGGATGACGTTGGCCGTTGCCAGGCCTGTCAAGCCTGCCTGCTGCCAAGCGTCCAGCACCTCCGAAGCGCGGGAGGCAGACCCGGCCAACTCCAACGAGATGATGCCGCCGGCAGCGTCAGGGAGTTTGAGGGGCCACCCCGTCGCGAACTGCACCAGGAACGTCATGAACGTCGCAGCACCTGCCCTTCTGAGCAGGAGACGCTCGTCGATCGGTGCGAGCAGACGCAGAGGGGATCGCAGGCGCCAGGCGGCAGCGGTATCGCCCGAGCGACCCATCAGCGCCTCCCCCACCCACCGCCGCCAGGAGTGAGCACTCTGAGGCGATCCCCTGCCGTCACCTCGAAGGTCGACTTGGCAGGAAGCCGGCTGCGTCGACCTCCTGGTCGAAGCAGCCAGTCCTCACCTGGCGCTCCCGGCAGCCCGCCTGCGAGGCCCCAGGGGCCCCTTCGCCTGCGTTCCCCCATGAGCGAGACGGTTGCGTCCTCGCGGAACTCCACTTCCCTCTCGATACCATCCCCTCCTGGGAACAGACCTTCCCCTCCGCTTGCCTCTCGCAGCCGGTACCGAGTCACGCGGAACGGATAGTGCATCTCGAGCGACTCGATGGGGGTGTTCCTGGTGTTGGTCATCCCGCTGTGGATGCCTGACTGGCCTCGCCTCTGCGGCCTCCCTCCCTGCCCCCCTGCAACGGTCTCGTAGTAGGCGAACCGGTCCGAGCCGATCAGGACATTGTTCATGGTCCCTT
>CAZKJJ010000462.1:0-2372 GCA_964553055.1 uncultured Acidimicrobiia bacterium | reverse complement strand
CTCGAGTGTGAGCCGCCGCGAGAGCGTGTTCCCACCGATGGCGATGACGGTCCGAGCCTCGTCGTCCGGGTACGAGAGCCGCTCGGTGCAGTTCGCCGAGTTGTCCACGCGGACGATCAGGTCGTCGAACACCTTCTCGACCTGATCCGCCACGGCCTCGAACGCCACGCCGGTCTCTTCGAGTCGGGACCCGGGCAGGGTCGCGAGCTCGTGCTGGTACAGACGCCGGAATGGCTCGGGATCCGAACGCCACTCCTTCCTCAGGTCCTTGATGGTGTCCTCCACCGGGGCGAGCAGGGCGCACTGAGCCTTCACTCGAGACGAGGTGTGGACCAGCATCGTGGAGTGCCGTGCCTCCCCGTCCTTGACCCGGCGGGCCGCCGTGGCTAGGACGAACCACCGCACCGCCCCTCGGAGCGTCTCCGGCACCGGTGGTTTCCACGCCTCGAGCAGATCCGGATCGCGAGGCGGGAGGAGGAGGTTGACGTCGTCCTGGGGCACAGAGCGGATGACGGGAAGCCCTTCGGTGCCTTCGTCCTCCTCGTCCAGCGGTTCCCGACCGAAGAGGGACTCGGCGCCGAAGTAGCCCGTCGGCTCGGGCAGGTCCACGACGAAGTCGCGCGGGTACAGGTCCTCCTCGTCCACCGGGTTGACGAGGAGGTTCGCGAACGGCGTCGCCGTGTAGCCGACGTACGCCACGCGCGGGTTGCCGCGTTCGCGCCCGTAGTTGAGGAGGCGTACGACCTGCTCGTGGACACCGGTGCGCCTCTGGGGTCCCCCGACGTTCAGCCCGGCCTGGTCCGCCTCGTCGTCGATGACGAGGACACTGACCTGGTTCATGAGGTCGGCAGGGGTGGAGTCGAGCCAGTCGTTGAGCTTGCGCAGGGGCGCGATGTTCTTCTTCGCGACGATGAGGGCGCGCCGTTCCGGGTCGTTGAAGAAGAAGGCGGGGTTCGTGTCGACCTGGCGGAAGTCCGATGAGCTTGTCGGGCACCACCACCGTGCCTCCATACCCGGCAGCCGAGTGATGTCCGCCTCGAGACGGTCCTGAGTCTGCTGACGGAGGCTGTTGTGGATCCCGGCGAGGACGACGAAGACCCGGTATCCGTAGTCCGCGGCCTTCGCGATGAGCGCCGTGAAGTTGGTGGTCTTGCCACTCTGCACGTAGCCGAGGACCAGACCACGGGTCGCGATCCGGGTCGCGGTGTGCGGGTTGGGGAGGAACGCGAGAGTCCGGTCTGCGGCATCCGCAATCGACGGAACGGCCTCCCGGAGCCCCTTCTGCTCCATGCGCTGGCGTACGCCGGGCCAGTAGGTGTCCCTCGAGACCGAGCCGTCGTAGGCGGACGGTTCGCTGTACCCCTCGGCGGCGAAGGCAGGTTCGGAAAGCTGGAAGATCCGCATCCGCCGCGTGTCGTACGTCTGCTTCAGCTCATGGATGCCGCCCGCATCGCACATCGATGAGAGCAGGCCAGCAGCCATCTCGTGCGAGCGGCCCTGCAGTCGCAGGGAGCGATACAGCTCGTACTCGCTGGTCGCCTCGACGTCCGACATCGGAAGGCCTCCCCGCTGCGCCTCGGTGTCGCGGCCACGAACCTAGTGCAGGTCTGCGACGCCGACAGCCAGCCGCTCCAGCGGAAGCGCCATCCCACTCAGCAGTCCCCGTTCTGTGCGCCGACTCGTGAAGCGGGTCAGCTCGACAACCGCGCACAATGTTCAGGCCGCACAGCATCGTGACCTTCCACTGACCACCGGAGAGGCGGCCACCCTGTCGTGGTTGCCGGTAGAGGCGACTTACCTCAACTGGGCGGAGCCTCTTCACGGTCCTCGATGGTCAACGCGTCCATGTAGCGGCGCTCGGCCTCGAACAGCGGCTCGAACCAAGCCACTAGATCCTGGACCGTCGCTGGGTTAGGCGGAACAGGGTTGGCCTCGATGAACTTCGCCTCCAAGTACTGGTGCACGTATGCCTCAAGCGTGCGACGCGGATGGTTCGCGATCCACGAATCCTGAAATGAGTCGTGGATCTCATAATGGTGCGTGTGGATGAAGGGCGACCACAACTCGCGAAGCCGATGATGGTCGGCGCCTGGTCGGTTGATGATTTCAACCTGCTCCATCCGGCGGTCATCGATGTCGCCCCAAGCATCCATCAGGAGTTGCTTCGCCTCGGCGTCGGTCGCTGGGGCGCTGTACCCGAACACCGTAAGCATGAAGGCGTGAGGCAGATACTCCTCTGCCGCCGCCCATTCCCGCTCAACCGAAGATCCATCTTGATAGTCCTTGTGCTCCACCGGGAAGAGCAAGCGACTCGGAGCGAGAGTGTTGCCGCAGTGCCAACAGCGGGTACCGGGCAAACCCCGGACCCCCTC
>CAZKJJ010000461.1:0-2377 GCA_964553055.1 uncultured Acidimicrobiia bacterium | reverse complement strand
AGGAAGTGAGGCGTTGTCTCAGGGTGCCAGTCCTGGGTGTAGACCACGAGGGAGCCGGATGACCTCGCTTCGGCGATCTCCTGGTTCACCGTATCGAGGATGTGCTCACCCTCCTGCACGTAGAGGCTGCCTCGAGGATCGGCGAAGTCGTTCTGCATGTCGACGACGACCAGCGCGGTCTTCGAGTCGTACCCCACTCGGTTGAGCTTAACCCCGGTAGATTGACCGCCGTCATGCGTTTGGACGAGCGGGCCGAGGCTGAGGGCATCCTCCTCACCGACATGTACCAGCTGACGATGTCCCAGCTGTATCACAGGACCGGCCTCGCAGAGAGACCTGCACAGTTCGAGTACACGTTCCGTTCGTACCCCGACTATGGAGAGCATCAAGCCGGATACTGCGTCTTCGCGGGCCTCGAGTGGCTGTTCGATTGGATGGAGGAGGCATCGTTCACGCCCCAGCAGCTCGACTACCTGGCAGGGCTACGCGGCGCAACCGGCATGAGACTGTTCGATGCAGGCTTTCTCGGGTGGCTTCGGGAGAACCCGGGATTCGAGACCCTCGCCGTCGACGCCATCCCAGAGGGCCGGATCGTGCACCCCTCAGAGCCGATCGTCACCGTGCGTGGACCCCTTGCGCATGCCCAACTGCTCGAAACCGCGCTCCTCAACCACCTCAACTACCAGACACTGATCGCGACGAAGGCGTCGAGGGTGAGAGACAGCGCCAGGAGTGGTGTCGTGCTCGAGTTCGGACTTCGCAGGGCCCCAGACAGGGGAGGCAGCGCGGGGGCGCGCGCCGCGCTGATCGGAGGTGCCGACTTCACATCCAACGTTGGGATGTCTGCAGAGATGGGACTCGATCCAAAGGGGACGCACGCTCACAGCATGGTGCAGGTCTTCATGGCGCTTGGGATGGAGGAGATCGGAGCGTTCAGGGCCTATGCGGAAACCTATCCCGACGACTGCCTCTTGCTCGTTGACACCATCGACACGCTCCAGAGCGGGGTCCCCAACGCCATCGAGGTCTTTCGGGAGCTCGAGGCACAAGGACACGAGCCGGTGGGGATTCGACTCGATTCGGGTGACCTGGCTTATCTCAGCATCCAGGCAGCTGCGATGCTCGATGCCGCTGGCTTCGACCACACGACCATCGTCCTGTCCAACCAGCTCGAGGAGCTCTCCATCTGGCAGATCCTCTCACAGATCTCGGAGGAGGCCCCCCGCTACGGAGTCGACCCTGACGCGCTCATCAAGAGGCTGAGTTTCGGGGTCGGGTCGAGGCTCATCAACTCGGCGGGGGCCGGCTACTTGGACGGCGTGTACAAGGTCGTGGCCATCGAGGGAGAAGGGGGCTGGGTGCCCGCCATCAAGGTGTCGGACAATCCTGAGAAGTCCACGATCCCCGGTGACAAGCAGGTCTGGAGGATGTACGACCGACGAGGCCGAGCCACGGCTGACGTCTTGGCACTTCGAGAGGAGGAGCTGGAACCGGCCGACATGACCCTCCACCATCCCATGGATCTCGGAGTCAGGAGACAGGTGGGTCCTCATGAGATCTCCCGCCTGGAGCCGATGCTCGCCACCGTGTTCGAGGGTGGAAAGCGGACGGCTCCGAATACCACACTCGCCGAGCTGCGGGAACGCAGGAGCGCCGACCTCGAGCTCTTGGATCCAGGGGTCCGCAGGCTCGTGAACCCGCACCGCTACCACGTGTCGCTCACCGATCGTCTCTGGACGCTCAAGCGGGATCTGATCGAGCAGGCGAGGCAGTCGAGATGAGAAAGCTGCTGACAGACATCCCGGCCCTGGGTGAGGCGGTTGGGTATCCGCCCAAGCCCATGGGACAGACCCGTTTCTCGCTCGTCGATCCGGACCGCAACTTCCTCCGGCTTGTCTCGAGGGAAGCCCGGTGATCGACCTCGTCGAGGACCGAGGTGATCCGATCGACGTCGGAGGCACAACGTGGACACCTGTGGCCAGGATTTGGCGGTTCCGGACTGGAAGCACGGGGCTGTCGTATGCGGCTCCTCACAGGATCGAGCGACGAACCTCCGAGGGAGAGGCACAGTGGGTCAGAGTCCACGACTGGCAAGGTGCAATCCGCCTGGCGGCCATCCTCGTTGCTGGGATTGGTGTAGTGAGGAAATGGAAGGGGTGATGACTGTGGAAGTGGTGGACAACATCTCGACCAGCGTCAGAGATGGAGTCGAGAGGCTCGTCGGCGGTATCTCTGCGGACACGATCTTTGGCTCGCCGCAGCACGTCGGAGAGAAGGTGGTGTTGACGGCCGCTGCCATCGAGCGGATGGGAGGCTTCGGTTTCGGGGGCGGATACGACGAGTCTACCGCAGGCGGCGGCGGGTGAGGAGGGGGCGG
>CAZKJJ010000460.1:1420-2378 GCA_964553055.1 uncultured Acidimicrobiia bacterium | reverse complement strand
GATAACACACGCTACGTGGCTCCGCCGCTCTACGGAAGGCCGACGATTGGCGACATCTTCTCCGGTAGGCAGATGGCAACGCTCAGCGAGTTCTGTGACCTCGTAGCTCACGTGGGGGTAGAGGTGTCAAAGGCGTTCGAATCTGACAGAGGTATCGGTCCGATACTGAACCCGACTTCAGTTTCTTGGTTTGAGGGTGGAGACGGTCAACGCGCCTATGCAGATGCGATATCGACATACTTGAGTTTCGTTCTCTCGCGAATGGCCGATTGGAACAACACCCTGTGCGCGTGGGAGCCGAACGCGCAGGTCTCCCAGCACATGTTCACGCGTCAGGCTATGCCCATGACATGGGATTTCGCTGAGGCAAATCCCTTGGGAAAGAGCACTGGCTCTTTTGAAGCGAGTTTGAAGAATGTTCTTCGGAGTTTCCGCGATCTTCCGAAGAGCCCCGGGCTTGGGGCCGCTGCGACCCACGATGCTGCTTCTCCGCAGTTGCCAGCAGAATTGGACGGGAGGCGGATTGTCGTTTCAACGGATCCGCCGTACTACGACAACATCGGGTATGCCGATCTGTCTGACATCTTCTACGTGTTTCTGAGACGGTGTCTGGCTGAACGTGCCCCCCATTTGTTCTCGACGCTCCTCACGCCCAAAGCGCCTGAACTCGTTGTGAATCCGGTGAGGCACACGGATCCCGTTCAGGCCGCTCAGCACTTCGGGGACGGGATGGCGGCGGCTTTCCGGGCCATTGCAGAGGCCACGGATCCAGCCTTCCCGATCACGGTCTACTACGCATTCAAGCAGGAGGAGATCACCGGCGAGGGGGGCCGCGTTTCTACGGGCTGGGAGCAGATGCTTGATGCACTTCTCAGGGCAGGCCTGACTATCCAAGGCACTTGGCCGGTCAGGACCGAGATGAGTTCCCGAATGGTTGGGATGAATGCCAATGCCTTGG
>CAZKJJ010000460.1:0-1410 GCA_964553055.1 uncultured Acidimicrobiia bacterium | reverse complement strand
AGTCGTCAATTGTCTTGGTTTGCAGGCAAGCCTCGGTAAAGGCCTCGCCGATGGGGCGACGGGAGTTCCGACGCGCCCTCCGGGCCACGCTTCCAGATGCGGTGGCCACGCTTAGGTCCGGAGGTGTCGCCCCGGTCGATCTAGCTCAAGCTTCGATTGGTCCCGGCATGGGAGTCTTCTCGTCCGTTGAGGCCGTGGTGGAGGCGGATGGCTCTCGGATGACGGTTGGTGGAGCGCTGTCGCTAATCAACGAGGTCCTGGACGAGGTTCTCGCTGAGGGTGACAGTGAGTTGGACGCGGATACGCGTTGGGCTCTCGCTTGGTATGAGCAATTTGGGTTCGCGAAGGGGCCCTTCGGGTCCGCGGAGGTACTGAGTAGAGCCAAGAACACCTCCGTTGGCGGCGTGGAGGAAGCAGGGATCGTCGCCTCGTCCCCCGGGACGGTTCAGCTGGTCTCGCTTGATGAGCTCGACGAGAATTGGGATCCGCGTAGCGACGCACGTCTGACCGCCTGGGAGGTCTGTCACCACCTTGTTCGTGCTCTCACGACGCAAGGAGAGATGGCAGCTGCCGAGTTGCTTGGTTGGGTCAATGGAAGTCTTGCCGAAGGCGCGCGAGACCTTGCGTATCGCCTCTACGGCCTCGCAGATCGACGGGGTGAGGCTGAGATTGCGCGGAGCTACAACGCTCTTGTCACGAGTTGGCCAGACCTGATCCGTCAGACTCTCGATCTCGACGGACCAGACAGCACCGATGGCCAGACGACGCTGACGTTCTAAGGGGGCAGTATGGCAACGACTAACGCGGATCGAGTGGGCAACGCGCTGAGGCTCTTGGCGGAGGGCCTCGCGCCCTTCGTTGAACGCGAACTTGCGCCGAAGTACACGGGGCCGCGGGAGTGGTTCGTTGAGGCGGCTTCGCGGCCGGGTCGGCCTGCGCCGAGCCCCGACGATGTCAACCCGACGGACGTGAGCTTCCTGCTCGGGTGCCTCAAGGGCTACTGGGACCCCGTCTTTGGGCGGATCCTGTCGCGGTCAGACCGCAACCTCGTGTTCGAGCTGTCGGACCACCGCAACAAGTGGGCACACCAGGAGTCGTTCTCGACCGACGACACCTACCGGGCGCTCGACTCGGCCGAACGGCTCCTGAAGGCCATTTCTGCGCCCGAGGCTCGGGAGGTCGAGAGGGAGAAGGCCGAGCTGATGCGGCGCAAGTTCGCTGCGGAGGCCCGCTCGGAAAAGCGTAAGCAGGCGGCCATCGCTGTCGAAGGGCAGCCGGCTGCCGGGCTGACGCCGTGGCGCGAGATCGTCACGCCCCACAAGGATGTCGCGTCCGGCCGCTACCAGCAGGCCGAGTTCGCCGCCGACCTCGCCCAAGTCGCTCGCGGTGACGCGTCGCCCGAGTACGGCG
>CAZKJJ010000459.1:0-2420 GCA_964553055.1 uncultured Acidimicrobiia bacterium | reverse complement strand
CAGCAGGGCATACTCGACCAGGCTGGCGCCCTTTTCCTCATGCAAGGCGAACCACGCCTGCACTCTGCTCCACATCGACAGCATCACCTGTCCTTCCCGAAGTCGGTTGCTGCAACGTCCCAGGCTATTGGGGGGTTGGCGGGCGTACATAGGTCGTGTGGCCCATTTGCCAGCCTTGGTGGAGCGGTCAGGCCTCTTCGGCCCCGTTCCTTGCCGGGTTCGGCGGGAGGAGACCGAGCCGAATGGCCTCGACGGCAGCCTGGGTGCGGTCAGAGACGGCCAGCTTCTCGTAGATCGAGGCGAGATGGTTCTTCACCGTCTTCTGGGAGATGAACATCAGATCTGCGAGCTCATCCGTCGAGCTGACACCCTGCGCGAGCAGGCCAAGGAGCTCCCGCTCCCTTGGCGTGAGTGCCGCTGCTCCCGGATCGAGGGATGGCTGCCGGTAGTGGCTGAGCAGCGAGCTCAGATCCTCTGCCGCCATGAGCGACTCACCTGCCGCCACCGCTCTGACGGCCGCGGCGAGGTCGGGGAGCGGGGTCGACTTCGACAGGAAGCCTGCGGCGCCCGCCTCCTCTGCTCGCTTTCGTTGGTCCGGCGTGGCATGCATGGTCACGACTATGGCAGGCGGTGATGATCCCATCCGCTCGAGGGCCCGAACACCGTCGAGGCCAGGCATCTCGAGATCGACCAGGAGCACGTCGATCTGGGTTCGTTCCACGAGGTCCAGGAGACCGGCGCCGTCATCCGCGGTGCCCGATACCGTCAGATCGGGGAGCGCCTCCAAGCCCTGGGCGATCCCGTCGAGGAACAGCCGATGGTCGTCTGCGATCGCCAAGCGGATCAATCTGGCCCCCAGGTGACCGAGACGGCAGTGCCCGACTTCGTGCTGGTCACGTGCAGCGAGGCGCCGATACGCTCGGCGCGCTCCTGCATCCCCACCAGACCGAAGTGTCCCGATGGCACTCTGGCAGGAATGAAGCCCTTCCCGTTGTCGTGGACGGTGACCTCACCCCTGTCGAAGTCCACCTCGCCGTGCACCGTGATCTCGGTCGCTACTGAGTGCTTGACCGCGTTGCGCAACGCCTCGCTCACGATCGCCGTGAGATCCTCGGCCAACGACGGTCTCGGCGGGCGCCGCTCGTGGAGCCGCACCGTCACCTCAGGGCGTTCAGCAGGCAGGTCCGAGACCAGCCGAGAGACGAGCACGGTGAGGCTGGCCGGGTCGGGAACCCGCAGATCGGCCACCGTCGTGCGAACCTCGTCCACCAGCGTTCCCACAGACCCGCGCAGTTCCTGGAGGTGCGTCCGGAGGTCGGGCTCGGTCGGGTGCTGCAACAACGCCAGGTCGAGTGCGAGACCCAGGGATGCCAGCGAAGGGCCGATCTCGTCGTGCAACTCCCTGGCGAGCCTGGCGCGTTCCTCCCTCACCGCCCTTCGAGCGATCTCCTGGAGCAACAGGATGTTGGCGAAGGAGAGCGCGATAGGGCGGAGGTAGTCATCGAGCTCCGATCGCGCCGTCTCCGTGAGCGGCTCCGTCGTGAACAAGACGACGAAGCCGACCTCCCTGTCTTGCACCAGCAGAGGGACCATGCTCTGGAACGTGTCGCCTGCGTCCTCGCCGCGCTTGGCCACGACGATGGGACCGTCGTTGCCCGCCAGCGCCACGATGGCACCGACGAATCCGACATGTGCCGAGATGGTGTCGAGCGCGGCAGCGCCCACGGCCATGGGGTTCAGCTCGTTGCCCTCAGTGGTCTTCGCGAGCAACGTCAGCAGGTCGTACGATCTCTGGAGCCTGTCGAGCTTCCTGCCCATCTCCTCGCCCTGGGTGACCAGCTCGTCAGCCTCCTGCCGCAGCTCGACCAGCACGTGGCGGGCTCTGCCGAACGCGATCGCGACGAGCAGATAGAGCACGGACCACAGGAGGAGGTCCTCGAGCGGCAGCGGGTCGGCCCCGCTGCTCAGCGTCAGCACCACCAGGAGTCCCGACGCCAGCGCAGCCGTTGTGATCCCCAGCCGCAGGCCGTCGAATGCCGATGCGAACAGGACGGGCGTGAGACTCAACAGCAGGTACATCGAGTCTGTGATGCCAGTGAGCGAGACGGAAACCATGACCAAGGCCGTGCCCACCACGGGCACGAGCTCGCGCACGATCGGGCGGTGGACGAGCCGGCCGGGGACGAGCGTGGCGGCCAGCACGTAGAGCGCGGCAGCGGCAGCCGCCACGAGGGTCTCGGGGCTCCAGGCGCTGCCGAAGTTCTCGAAGAAAACCGCCAGGGCGAGCGTCACCCACAACACGGTGATGAAGACCGTGTCGAAGCGGGACTCCCAGGGATTCCTGGAGGAAGCCATCTTCGGCCAGGCTACAGTCCGGAAGGAGTGATTTCGCGAACCATCCGAGTGCTCCTGATGGGAGG
>CAZKJJ010000458.1:0-2433 GCA_964553055.1 uncultured Acidimicrobiia bacterium | reverse complement strand
CTGCATGTTGTGGGTCACGATGATGATCGTGTAGTCGTCTTTCAGGTCCTGGATCAACTGCTCGATGCGAAGGGTCGCCACCGGGTCGAGGGCGGACGTTGGCTCATCCATCAGGATGATCTCAGGCTTGATGGCGATGGTCCTGGCAATGCACAGCCGCTGCTGCTGACCGCCGGACAGCGAGTACCCGCTCTGGTCGAGCTTGTTCTTGACCTCATCCCACAGGGCTGCTTGATGCAAGGCTCCCTCGACCAGTTCATCCATGTTGCCCTTGAAGCCGTTGATCTTCGCTCCCCAGGCAACGTTGTCGTAGATGCTCTTGGGGAAGGGGTTGGGCTTCTGGAAGACCATGCCGATTCGGCGTCTGACTTCGACCGGATCGACCGCCTCCGCGTAGATGTCGGCATCGTGGAAGAAGACGTGGCCTTCCACGCGGGCACCGGGGATCAAATCGTTCATCCGGTTGAGGGACCTGAGCACTGTGCTCTTTCCACAGCCGGAAGGCCCGATCAGCGCCGTGATCCGGTTGTCGTAGAAGGGCAGAGAGACTTCCTTCACCGCGCGAAAATCACCGTAGTAGACACTCATGCTCTTCGATTCCATGGCGTGAGCCGCGCTCTCCTCTCCGGCGATGGCTGTGTTGCTCACGGTCTCCGGTGCAGGCGTGACTCCCTCTCTTGGGTCGGCTTCCCGTGTCACGGCAGTCTCTTCCATGATGTCCATTCTCTCATGCTCTCCTCGAGTAGCGATTGCGCAGAAGGATCGCCGTGGCGTTGAGGGCGATGAGCATCACCAGGAGGACCACGATGGCAGCTGCTGCGATGTTGCGAAACTCGTCCTGGGGACGGGACGTCCACTGGAAGATCTGAATGGGCAGGGCCGTGAACTTCGAGAAAGGGCTGTTGGGGTCGAAAGTGATGAACGTGGAGGCTCCCACGACCACGAGGGGTGCGGTCTCGCCGAGTGCGCGAGCAACCGAGAGTATGGCGCCGGTGAAGATGCCGGGGAGCGCGTTTGGCAGCACATGAGCCCTCGTCGTCTGCCACTTCGTCGCTCCCAACGCCAGGCCACCCTGGCGGAGGCTGTTGGGCACGGCCTTGATGGCTTCCTGGGCGTTGATGATGACGAGGGGCAGGATCAGCAGACCCAGTGTGAAGCCGGCCGAGATGATGGTCCGACCGTTGGCGCCGGTATTCGCAGTGTCTGAGAACAGGCCTCCACTGGTCAGAGCCTCGAGCGCTCGGACGAAGATCGCCAGACCCAACATCCCGTAGATGATGGAGGGCACGCCGGCCAGGTTGTTGATGTTGGTCTGCAGGACGCTGGTCAGGCGGTTTTGGGGTGCATACTCCTCGAGGTAGACCGCGGCACCTACGCCAACGGGGAGCGCAAACAGGATGGTGATGGCCATGATCCAGAGTGATCCCAGGATGGCGGTGCGGACTCCTGCGGTCGCAGGGTTGGGAGACTGAGGACTCGTGATGAACGAGAGGCTCAGCCATGCCCGGAACTCGAGCTCAGCCCCTGGATGCTCTGCGGCAACGAAGGCATCGATCTCGCTTCTCTGGAAGAGCGACTCCGTCATCGTCCACGTGGCCAAGATCGTGGGCTCGACTACCCGCTCGACCACGAGGTTGTAGACGTCCTTCTGACCGCGAGCTGCGGCTGAGCAGCCCGAGGGGGGATCGGCCCCCGCGCAGACCTCATCCCATATCTCCTGGCTCTCGAAGACCAGCCGGTCGGAGTAGAAACGCTGCTCGCGTTCCAGACGACGGCCCACGTTGGTCGAGATGCTCGCTGCCAGCAATCCGACCAGTTCGTCCTTGGTCACCTCGGACAGCTCGGTGCCCGGTGGATAACCTGCGTCCGCGACGATCTGCTCCGGCTCGATCTGGTTCTGCACCGCAATGAGGCCGAAGGCGCTGTTGAGGATCGTGAAGAGGAGGGTGATGAGGGCGATCACGGCAGCCATCAGGGCTATGACGAAGACATACCTCCAGATGGACCCGCGCCTCTTCCGGCGTTCCACGTAGCGTCCGAGCTGCTCGCCATCTGGAAAGGATCCGGCTTGCTGCGTCGGTGTCTGAACGGTCGGCAGCGTCATTCGTACACCTGCCGATAGCGCTTCACGAATCGACGGCTCAATGAGTTGAGCGCCAGGGTGATGAGGAACAGCGCCAGGCCAATGGCGAAGATGCTGTTGTAGTCGATGGAGTCGTAGCTGAGATCTCCGCCGCTGATCCGGACGATGTGCCCTGTCATGGTCTCCCCCGCCACGAAGGGATTGAGGATGTATCCGAGGAGGCTGTCTTCCCCGAATGTGAAGTTCTTGGGCCCTGCGCCGGCGGCGATGGCCACGACCATCGTCTCTCCTATCGCCCGCGACATCGCTACCACGAAGGCGGCTCCGATCCCCGAAAGAGCCGCAGGTAG
>CAZKJJ010000457.1:0-2433 GCA_964553055.1 uncultured Acidimicrobiia bacterium | reverse complement strand
CGCTAGTTATGATCTCCGCCTTCCCTCCCGCTCGGAGCACGGCGCGGAGACATGGGCCAGGGGGCCTGGCAGCGTTTCGGCTTCGTCCCACTCGCTCAACAGCGGCCCCCGCTCCGCCCATGCGTAGCGCCGTGCGGCAACGCACCGTGCACCGGCTCTCGACGACGCCCGAGGACTGCGCCATGCAAACCTCCCGATCGGAGCGAGGCGTGGCCCTCGGGGGATGACACGGGCCGCCCACTCCCGTCTACGACGTGGCATTCACGGCCGCGGCGTAGCCCGTCCCAGGGAAGGCCCGCCGAGCGGCGAAGCACGGGGGTCGGGGGCGGCCAACTCAACCTCATCCGAATCGCTTCCGACTCCGATTCGGCAACAGGCCTCGGGCGAGGATGGAGCCGGTGATGGCGGAGTCATAACGGCTCGCGCTTCGGGTGCCGCGAGCTGGTCGGTTACCAGGCTCGGGACACCCCGCTCACGATAGCGCCTAGCCTACCGTCACCGCGAGTCTACGGCTGCGGACCGGGTGTTCTCCCTCCCACCCGCCTCTCGCGCACCCGCAAGCGCTAGTTATGACCTCCGCCGAACCGCCATCGCTCGAAGCGAGCCAGAGAACCTGACGCAGGTAGCCGGGACCTCCCCTATCCCGAAGCCTGCCGCTGCTTCGGTTTCCCGGTGGGGATTTCTCATCCCCCCTGCATTCCCCGGGACTCATCCGGTCGAGCTCGCGGCGAAGCACCATGCACCGGCTCTTGGACGAAGCCCGAGGACTGCGAAGTGGAAACCACCCGGCCGGAGCGAGGCGTGGCCCTCGGACGATGATGCGGGCCGCCCACTCCCGTTTACGACGTGGCATTCCTGGCCGCGGCGTAGCCCGCCCCAGAAGAGGTCCGCCGAGCGGCGAAGCACCGGGGTGGGGGGCGGCCAACTCAACTTCCCCCGAAACGCCTCTTGCTCCGATTCGGCATCAGTCCTCGGGCGAGGACAGAGCCGGTGAGGCGAGGTCATAACGGCTCGCGCTTCGGGTGGCGCGAGCTGGTCGTTGGCTAGCCTCGAGACCCCCAGGGCAGGATAGCGAGTAGCCTACTGTTACCGCTAATCCACGGGTGCCGAAACGGTCGCTCTCCTTCCTACCTGCGTCCCGCGCACCCGCAAGCGCTAGTTAGGTAGCCTTCTCTTCTAGCAGTCTCCCGAACCGCGACCGAAAGATGGCCTTCCGTCGGTCCGGGTCCGATCCAGGGATGCCCTTACAGCGATGAGCAGCATGGGCGTCCCATCCCCAGGGCCAGCGCCGAAATTGAAAGGACTCGCAGGCGGGACAGGCCCGTTCATACCCCGTTGCCCGCTGCCCGTCGTTCGATCTCGCCGGACTCGTCGCGGGAGGCTTGGGCTCTCGTCTCGGCACCCGCCGCAGTCCTTCTGACCTCCTCACTCTGGGAACCCAGATGACATCATCCGGCGGGTCACCGAGAGCCACTCGGTCCCCCTCTGGGAGGGCAGCAACCCATGCCGCGAGGTATGCATCCAGGCGGTCATGGGCCGGTCCCCAGCCGATCTCCGAGAACTCTGACTCCTCCTGGTCATCGGCTGGCCACCCGGTGTAGTTGGCCACCGCCTCTAACTGCTGCTCAACCCCCAGCGTGGAGGATTTGTGCACGCCACTGGCACCGAGCACCTGAGCTGTGGCCTGAGGATAGACCTCCATGCACGGTGCCACTTCACGCAGCGCGCTGAAGAGCTCAAAGCCGACCAGCATCCAAAGCTGGTTGGCGTGAGGGAGACGATTCTCCGCCCCTCCTTCCCGCAGGTGCTTCTCGACCTTGGAGCGAATCTCCCGCCACGCACCGCGGCTCGGCGTCGCGAAGCAACTAATGCCCCGATCATCCATCGCTAATTCCGCTGCTCGCCTGGCCACTCCATCCTCACATGGAGAACTGGGCGCATCGATGGCTATCCGCTGAGGCGTCACCCCCAACTCCCCGCAGGCGGACCTTACGTACCTTGCGGCATCCTCAGCGAAGTCTCTGACGGCCGCGGGGTTGATCGTAGCGGCGTTTCCCGATCCTCGAGGGGGCTCAAACGGGAGACCCTTCAAGGCCTCGGGCACCAAGCGTCCATTACGCCAAGTACAGATCGCAATGGGAAGCCGCTTTCGCTTTGCGAAGGCCGCGTCAATTCCTACGAATCCTGCTCGCAAAGCGGCCCTTCCGGCTGTGAATTGAAGGCTACCTAACGGCTCGCAATTCGGGTGGCGCGAGCCTCATGGCGCGAGGGGCACGGACCCGTTCGCTCAGGATAGCTGCAGGGGCACCGTCACGGCGAGTCCACGCATGCTGAAGCGGTCGTTCTACTTACTACCAGTCTCCCGCGCACCCGCAATTGCTAGTTAGATGGACTCGATCCCGTCGACCTCTAGGCAACCCAGACTCCGAAGCT
>CAZKJJ010000456.1:0-2438 GCA_964553055.1 uncultured Acidimicrobiia bacterium | reverse complement strand
CTGCCCCGCACCATGGGGAGAGGGCTGTTCGCCAGGGCCATCGCCCGCCGCCAGATCCGGTTTGTCCTCGTGGGCGCGGTGGGAGTTGCCCTCTTTCAACTCGCCACAGCCGTCTACTCGGGCTATGCATGGATCGGCGGAGCGCAGTCGGGCGAGTACACACCCACGGGGATCGGCTTCGACACGCATATCACCCGGGCTCTCCAGCCATTCTCCGTCGCGACGGCCTTGGTTGCCGTGGCATTGCTCGTCGGGGCGATCGCCTACGCGTACAACGTCTACCGCACGGCCACCTCAGGGCGCGCCGGGCTGGCAGAGCAGCTCGTCGAAGAGAGCGACGATGGCTGACGAGCTCCTCGCGGCCGCAGCAGCTGCCCTCGGCGCTCCTCCCGAGATCGTCATGCGGTCGGCGCAGGCGAGGGCATCGGCAGACGGGACGGCCGTCGAGGACATCTTGGCGGCGTGGGCGGGAGGAGCACCCACCGCAGCAGCCACGGCCCCGCCTTCTCCTCCTGAGGAGGCAGCCGAGCCCATGGCTGAGCCTGCCGGGGAGCCTCCAGTGCCTGCCGTTGCCGAGCAGGCAGTCGTGCAACGAGGTGCTGCCCCTTCCCCTGCCGAGCAGGCTGCAGCTGCTCCGACTGTGGTGACGGTGACGAGACGCGTCCCGATCACGGAGATGCCCGCCCCCTTGTTGGAGGGGAGGGCTGACCATCACGGCAGGCTGCTCCTGGGAATCGTGGCCCTGTTCCTCGCAGGCGTGCTCGGCGCTGTCGTGCTCCCTGCCTTCGCCGAGGACACATCAGGAACTGGCATCGTCCGCACGGAGACCGCGGAGGTCGGTCGGTCGGTCTATGTCTCCGAGGGATGCTGGTACTGCCACACGCAGCTGGTGCGCCCGATCGTCACCGACGTGCATCTCGGGCCAGTCACCGCGGCTTCCGATCTGGGAGCCGAGCTCCCCACGACCGCAGGGGTGATGCGGATCGGCCCCGACTTGGCCGATGTCGGCCTGCGGCCCATCTCAGAGGACCCGGCGGCGTTGCAGCGGTTCCTGGCCGGCGATGGCGAGATCGCCCATCAGTCGTACGAATACCTCTCCGAAGGCGACCTCTCCTCCCTCATCGCCTATCTGCAGGGCCTGGGACGATGACAGACGACCTCCTCGCCGCCGCGGCCGCCGCCCTGGGAGCTCCCCAGGAGATGGTGCTCCGCTCGGCGCAGGCGAGGGCAGAAGCCGAGGGGACGACCGTGGAGGCGGTCCTTGCGACCTGGGCAGGCGGGGAGACACCGCCTCCTGCCCCCGACAGCGATGACGAGGCCGAAACAGCTGAGCCTCGAGCTCCCCAGCCCGCTGTGGTGACCGACCAGCAGACAGCCGAGGCACAGGACACCCAGGTACAGGCGGCGGAGGCACAGGCGGCGCAGGCGGAGCCGACTCGCGCCGAAGAACAGCGACCGGAGGCCCCGGCGGCGGCGATGCCCGTCCCCGACCTGCCTGAAGCTCCGAGGGCTGTCTCTGTGGAGGAGGCCACCTCCTTCGAAGTCGTGACCACTTCGGCGACAGCAGGCCTCAAGGAGCGGACGAACGCGTCGATCCCTGGCTGGCTCGGCTCGCTCTTCGTGGTCGTGCCGCTGCTGGCCATGTTTCTTCTCACCTCCTCCGGCAGCCCTCGGTGTGGAGAGGCAGGGTCTCTGGACGTTGACCCGGTGACAGGCGAGATCGTCAACTGCGATGGGTCGGAATTCACAGGAGGCGGTGACGGAGGAGGACCCGACTATGTAGCAGCGGGAAGGACGATCTTTGCGGGGAGTGGAACGTGCTTTGGCTGCCACGGACCGCAGGGGCAGGGTCAGGGCTCTTTCCCCGCCCTGACTGCTGTGAACGAGACGTTTCCCTCCTGCTCCGACCATCTGCGATGGGTGACGCTCGGCAGCACCGGGTGGATCGGCGAGGTCGGTCCCACCTATCCCGACGGGGAGCGTCAGGTCGGTTTGGGCATGCCAACGTTCGGCGGATCACTCACCGATGAGGAGATCGCCTCTGTGGTCGCCTTCGAGCGAGTCGAGTTCGGAGGCGCAGACCAAACGGAGACGTTGGTCGATTGCGGACTCGCTGGGGAGCCACAGGACGAGCAGCAGGAGGATCAGCAGCCGGCCACCGAAAGCTGAGCCTCAGCGTCTCCCCGCTGCCCTGAGCATCGCCCACCCGAGGCGAGCTGATGAGATACGTCCCTCTGCCAGCACCGTGCCTTCTGTGGTCATCACGACGGGGACGCGCTCCGAGAAACGCTCTGCCATATCGGCGTCGTCTTCCACGCGGATCGTCGAAACCTCGGCGCCCGTCCTCCTCGCCCAGCGCTCGACGAGAGGCTCCGCGGCGGAGCACAGCGGGCATTTCGCCTTGGTGACGAACGTGACGACAAACCGGCTCAAGTTTC
>CAZKJJ010000455.1:0-2442 GCA_964553055.1 uncultured Acidimicrobiia bacterium | reverse complement strand
CTGCTCAGGTACCACCTTCCGCGGTTGCGAGGACGTGGCACCGAGATGAGCAGGCTCGGCGGAGGGATCGGCACAAGGGGACCCGGCGAGACGAAACTCGAAACCGACAGGAGGCGGATCCTGGCCCGTATCTCCCACCTAGAGCGTGATCTGAAGAAGCTCCGGAGAGTCAGGGAAACTCAGCGCAAGGCCAGAAAGAGAGCGGACATGGCCACGGTGGCCCTGGTCGGCTACACGAACGCAGGCAAGTCCACCATGTTGAACCAGCTGACAGACGCAGGCGTGCTCGTGGAGGACCGTCTCTTCTCGACCCTCGACTCGACCGTCAGGAGACACCGCTTGCCGAACGGAACGACGGTGCTCCTCTCGGACACGGTCGGATTCGTGAGACAGCTGCCGCACGAGCTCGTCGAGGCCTTTCGGTCGACCTTGACCGAGGTGGCAGAGGCCGATCTCGCCATGCACATCGTCGACGGAGCAGACCCGGACGCCTCAGGCCAACTCGCCGCCGTGCGTGAGGTGCTCGAAGAGATCGGGGCGGCCTTGGTCCCCGAGCTCCTCGTGTTGAACAAGGCCGACATCGCCGAATCAAGTGCGATGCGAAGGCTCGCTCAGCTCCACCCAGACGCCGTGGCAGTCTCGGCGCGAACCGGGCAAGGCATCGGCCGACTCGAGAGTGCTCTGGCGGATGCACTGGCGGCCAGGCTCATCGAGCTGAAGCTGGAGATCCCATACGACCGCGGCGATGCGCTCGCAGCGCTCCACAGGGATGGCGAGCTGCTCGCTGAGGAGCACACGGAAGAGGGCACGAGAGTCTTGGTGAGGGTGCCTGCCGACCAGGCAGGCCAGTTCGAGCAATTCGCCGTGTGATGAGAGATCGTACAGCAGAGGACAAGCGCTAGAGCAGCGTGGTGTCGGACGCCGCCAGCGCAGCACCTATGAGCCCGGCCTCGTTGCGGAACCGGGCTGGGCGAGTCGGGGTCCTGATGTTCAGTCGCTTCCCGAAGTCCTCGAATCGGCGGCTCACTCCCCCGCCGATGATGAACAACTCCGGCCTCAACAGGGCCTCCAGACGTGTCAGGACGACGTTGACGCGGTCTGCCCACTCCTCGAGGGACAACCCTTCGGCTTTGCGAACGTCAGCCGCTGCGAAGTGCTCGGCTTCGACGCCTTCGACCTGCACATGGCCGAGCTCCGTATTGGGTATCAACTGCCCTCGGAAGAAGAGGCCGCTTCCGATCCCCGAGCCGAACGTGAGCACGAGAACCAGCCCGTCGTGTCCCCTACCTGCGCCCCAACGCATCTCCGCCAGACCCGCCGCGTCCGCGTCGTTGACGACGGTCACGGGAAGTCCGACCGCAGCGGTCAGCAGAACGTGAGCGTTCGCCCCGATCCATGAAGGGTCCAGATTGGGAGCGAAGAGAACGACCCCTTCGTCGACGACACCTGGGAACCCGCATCCGACGCTTCCCTCCCACGAGAAGTGACTCACCAGGTCGGAGACGGCAGCGAGCACTGCAGAAGGCGTCGCAGGTCGCGGGGTTGGGATCCGGTGCCGATCTGCCTCCAGAGCACCCCGCTCGACGTCGACCGGTGCGCCCTTGATCCCGGACCCTCCGATGTCGATTCCCAGAACGTCCACGGGGCTCGAGGCTAGAGGGGCGCCACCGCTGAACAGGCACCGGCATCGGTAGCCTCGGGCCCCAGCCGAGAGGAGAGCATGGCCGACATCGGCATCGTTGGGCTGGGCGTGATGGGTGCGAACCTGGCGCTCAACCTCTCCGACCACGGGTTCGCTCCAGCCGTCTACAACAGGACCACGGCCCGAGTCGACGAGTTTCTCGAGGCGGAGGGAAAGGGCTCCCGCGCGGTTGGAGCCAGGACGCTCGCCGATCTAGCTGCAGTCCTCGACCGGCCGCGCAAGGTCCTCGTGATGGTCGAGGCCGGACCAGCGGTGGACGCTGTCATCGAAGCGCTCGCTCCGTTGCTCGACGAAGGGGACATCGTCATCGACGGAGGCAACTCGCACTTCGAGGATACGGAGCGGCGTGTGCTGAGCCTGTCAGAGCAGGGGTTGCACCTGGTCGGTATGGGCGTGTCCGGTGGCGAGGAAGGTGCGAGGCACGGACCTTCGCTCATGCCGGGAGGCTCGGCGGATGCATGGCCTGCCGTCGAGGGACTGCTCCAAGCGATCGCTGCGAAGGCACCGGACGGGACGCCCAGCTGCCAGTGGCTCGGGCAGGGAGGGGCAGGCCACTTCGTCAAGATGGTTCACAACGGCATCGAGTACGGAGACATGCAGGTCATTGCCGAGGCCTACCACCTCATGCGCGTCGGCCTGTCGATGAGCTGTGAAGACGTAGCCTCAGTGTTCAGGCGCTGGAACGAGGGCGTACGCGACTCCTTCCTGATCGAGATAACTGCCGACATCCTCGATCATCG
>CAZKJJ010000454.1:0-2442 GCA_964553055.1 uncultured Acidimicrobiia bacterium | reverse complement strand
ACCACGTGGCGTAGGTGGAGAACTTGAATCCCTTGCGCCAGTCGAACTTCTCCACCGCTCTGATCAGGCCCAGGTTTCCCTCCTGCACCAGGTCGAGGAGGTCCATGTCGGAATGCGACGCGTAGCGGCGGGCGTTCGCCACCACGAGCCGGAGGTTGGCTGAGACGAACGCCTGCTTGGCAGTCTCGCCCCTGGCGATCTGGAGCTGCAGACGGCCCAGCTCTTCCTTCGACGTCGCCTTCTCGAGCAGACGCTTGGCCTCGAGGCCCTCTTCGATCTCGCGCGCCAGCGCGATCTCCTGCGATGCCGTCAGGAGCTCGTAGGCTCCGATCGCGTCGAGATACTGGCCGACCGAATCGGCCAGACCACGCGCGTCTTGCTGGGGGCGTCTCTGCATGACCCCTACCTCCGACATCCCGAACAAACGTTCGGTGGCAGGTATTCCCAGGTCCTTCTGCTCTAGGAGGCACCGAGAGTGCAGCATAGGTTGAGGGCGAAAGGGGGTCGCCATGGCGATCGTGCGTTGGACACCCTTTGACACACTTGCCTCCTGGGAGCGTGACATGCAATCGATGCTCGACCGCTTCCTAGGCCGCGAGTGGTTCGACGGGGAGCGTTTCGGGTGGAAGCCTCGCGTGGACATGTTCCGCCAGCAGGGAGAGTTGATCATCAGGATCGAGCTCCCAGGCATCGACCCTGACACGGACCTCGACATCGAAGTCGAAGGTGACACGCTCCTCATCCGCGGTGAACGAACCTTCGATGAGGAGGTCACCGAGGACGATTGGTATCTGAGAGAGCGGTTCTACGGTCGCTTCGAGCGCCGTCTGCTGCTCCCTGAGGGTTTCGATCCGGATCAGCTCGACGCGACCTACGACAGTGGGGTGCTCACGGTCAAGGTCCCGCTTCCGAAAGAAGTGGAGTCCAAGGCTCGCAAGATCGAGGTACACACAGCTTGATCGAGCGGGATCCTCTCGCCGGACCGGCCATCTCTCTTGGGACCGGGGTCTGCCCCATGCTGCTCTTGCCCTGCACAGGCGTTCGTAGGAGCATGTTCTGGGGGGGAGCTGGGCAGGCAGGGAGGAACCGATGACTCGAGACGACCTCAATCTTCTCCACATGGTCCGAGCGCAGTTCGACAGAGCCGCTCCGTTCACGCACGATCTCAACGGGTGGAAAGGGATTGCCGAGTGGCTGTTTCGCCCTGAACAAACGCTCAAGGTGGAGCTCCCTGTCGTGATGGACGACGGCTTCGTCCATATGTTCGCAGGGTATCGGGTGCTCCATTCGACGCTGCTCGGACCAGGCAAGGGGGGAATCCGATTTCACCCGTTGGTGAACGAAGACGAGGTGCAGGCTCTCGCGGCTCTCATGACATTCAAGTGTGCTCTGGTCGACATCCCGTTCGGCGGCGCCAAAGGGGGTGTCCAATGTGACCCAACCAGCCTGACGCTCTCCGAGCGGAGGCGACTCACCAGAAGGTTCATCGCTGCTCTCGGCGACAACATCGGTCCCCATACGGACATACCGGCACCTGACCTGTACACAGACGAGGGAACGATGGCCATCGTCTACGACACGTACGCCATGATGCACCCTGGCGAGAACAACCTCCCCGCTGTCACAGGCAAGCCCGTCAACTTGGGGGGCTCCCTCGGGAGATCGACGGCTACCGCCCAGGGCCTCGTCTACGCCACGAAGCACCTGCTGGGGGTGGGCGGCGTGCCCGGGCTGGCCGACCTCCGTGGCATCGACGTCGCCATCCAGGGATTCGGCAATGCAGGATGGAACTCGGCTCGCCTCTTTCACGATGCAGGGTCCCACGTGGTGGCAGTCAGCGACAGCAGGGGAGGGATCCACGATCCCGACGGCCTCGACATCGCAGCCGTCTTCGAGCACAAGGACAGGACCGGCAGCGTCACCGACTTCGAAGATGCCAAACCGCTCGCCCCACAGGAGCTCCTCGAGGTGCCCTGCGACATCCTGGTGCCTGCTGCCATCGAGGGCCAGATCACCGCTGACAATGCAGAGCGGGTTCACGCTCAGCTGATCGTCGAGGCGGCGAACGGGCCCACGACGCCTGCCGCGGACCTGATCCTCGCCAAGCGCAGGATCGCCGTGCTCCCTGACCTGGTGGCCAACGCCGGGGGCGTCATCGTCAGCTTCTTCGAGTGGGTGCAGAATCTCGACAATCAGCGGTGGGAGGAGCACGAAGTCGACGCACAGCTTCGGACCAGGATCCACACCGCCGTCGATCAGATCGTGACGCGGAGGGCTGCGCTGTCCGAGGGACTGGACGGCTTCGGTAGACGGTGGAAGGCGGCTGTTCCCGACTCGGGCAAGCTTCCCCCCCCGGACTATCGGACCGCGGCATTCGCGATCGCGCTCGAGAGACTACGGCTGGCCGTCGACCAGCGAGGTGTCTGGCCGTGACGTCTGACC
>CAZKJJ010000453.1:0-2445 GCA_964553055.1 uncultured Acidimicrobiia bacterium | reverse complement strand
GGAGACTTCATACGACTGCCTGCCCCGCCTGCGACCGTGGAGGGCCTGGAAGCGATTCGAAGTTCTCTGGACGACGTCGCCGAATCTCGCGACATGAGGACTCTGGGAGCTCTCTACAACCGTTTCCACGAGGCCATGCTCACGCTCGTCGGCAACCAGGCGCTGGTTCGCATCCATGATCTCCTGTACGTGCAGACCGCCAGGGTGTGGATGCAGTTTCTGCCCGAGATGGACCTCGACCGTGAGATCGAGGTCATGACCGAAGAGGTCGACCAGGTTCATGCTGCCCTGGCCGAGGGCTCGGCCTCTCGCCTCGGTGCGGTCAGGGCCGATCACATGAGGCGACTGCTGAACAGGTTCAACCAACACGTCACCAGTTTTCCGACGGTCCCGGCATGACCGCCGGGGCCTCCAATGACGCATTCGAAGGGTTCGCATTTGGGACTACGGCCGTCTGGGGCGGTGAGGATCGATACCTCGTCGACCGCGCCACCCAGGTGCCGGTGGTCCACAGTGTTTCCTTCGGGTACGAGGATCTCGATGAGTGGCTCGACGTGGCTCTCGGGCGGTCAGAAGGTCATATCTACGGGAGAAACACCAACCCGACCGTCGCCGTCTTCGAAGAGAAGGTCCGGTTGCTCGAGGGTGGCGAAACTGCCACCTCGGCTTCCACCGGGATGGCCGCCATCTCCAGCTCCCTGTATGCATTGCTGGGCCCGGGAAAGAGAGTGGTCAGTGTCAAAGACACCTACGGCGGAACGGCCAAGATCTTCAGCGATTTCCTGCCTGCCTATGACGTCCAGGTCGTGTTGTGCGACACCACAGACTTCGATGAGATCGAGGCTGCGATCGCCAGCGGCTGTGATGTCCTCTATCTCGAGTCTCCCACTAATCCGACGCTGAAGATCCTCGATCTGGCTCGTCTCGCCCGCGCGGGTCACGATCAGGGCGCCGTGGTGATAGTCGACAACACGGTCGCCACACCAATCAACCAGAACCCGTTGCGTCTCGGAGCCGATCTGGTGGTGCACAGCGCAACGAAGTTCCTGGGGGGTCATGCCGACGCTCTCGGGGGTGTGGTCGTGTGGTCACGGCAACTGGTGGAGAAGATCTACCGCTACCGCGAGATAAATGGGGCGGCACTGCATCCGATGGCTGCCTATCTGCTGATAAGGGGCATGAAGACGCTGGAGCTGAGGATCGAGCGCCAAGGCCGGAGCGCGCAGACGATCGCCGAGTATCTTCAACGGCATCCAAAGGTCTCGGTGGTCAACTATCCCGGACTGCCATCGCATCCGCAACACGAGATCGCCCGATCCCAAATGCGAGGGTTCGGCGGGATGCTCAGCTTCAGTGCAGGTGACGGATTGGATGCCGTCCGCAAGTTCATTCCTCGTCTTCGCCTGGCCCACGCTGCGGCCAATCTCGGATCAGTGGAGACGATCGTCGGCCCCCCGGCCACCACCAGCCACGTGGAGGTCCCTGCCGCAGAGCGAGCTGCTCTGGGCATACCCGAAGGTCTCATCAGATACTCGACCGGGATCGAGAATGTCGAAGACCTGTTGGGCGACCTGGAGTCGGCCTTGGAGGCAATCTGATGACCTGGCAGATTCGAGTTTCGGCGGCGGGGTCGACAACATCGGCGACGCTTACGCAGGGCTGATGACACCAGTCCACCGGACTATCCCCGAGCGCGGCTGATGGGCGCCATCAGGGTCCTGGTCGAGGATGACATTCGGGAAGCGGTTGGCCTCGGCTTGGAGGAACTCGATGCGATCGAGGCTGTGTTCCCCTTGATCAGCTCCGGGCAGGCGTCGATGCCGCCAATCATGCGTATCGACGTTCCGGAGAACCATGGCGAGATCGACGTGAAGTCCGCCTACCTCCCTGGGTGCTCCGGCATCGCAATCAAGGTGTCTGCCGGGTTCTTTGACAATCCGAGAAAAGGCCTCCCCAGCCTCGGAGGCCTGATGATGGTGTTCGATTCGGAGACAGGAGTCCCTCGATCCGCCCTGTTCGACAATGGCTATCTGACAGATCTGAGGACCGGTCTTGCCGGGGCGGTTGCCGCCCGTCATTTGGCCCGAGATGATGCATCAACAGCGGCTGTGATCGGCGCAGGAGCCCAGGCACGTCTTCAACTCGAGGCCCTGACGTTGGCGAGGGAGATCACCCGAGCATGGGTTTGGGCTCGCCGCGCCGAGGAGGCAGATCGATTTGCCCGGGAGATGAGCAGACGCCTCAGATTTCCCGTGGCGGCCAGCGCGTCGATCGAAGATGCCGCCGGTCGGGCGGATGTGCTCATCACCTCAACTCCGGCGACTGAACCACTGATAGGGAAGTCGATGCTGCATGCCGGACTACATGTGACGGCAGTGGGCGCCGATGCAGAGACCAAACAGGAGATTCACCACGAGGCTGTGGCAGCTGCCGATCGGTTTGTGT